>JBHIBK010000152.1:0-4838 GCA_046759065.1 Thermoplasmata archaeon
ACTCTTCGGCAGCGTACACATCAAAGAGCGTGAACACGTGGATGGCTGTCTGCCAGCCCTTCTCTCTTGCAATCTCCAGAGCGGTCGCACGGGTTACGCCTCTCAAGTTCGTCACGGAAGGCGGGGTTATGACAACGTCGTCCAGGATTATGAAGAAGTTGTCCGCGGAAGCTTCAGATACGTACCCTTCGTTGTCCAGGAACAGAGCTTCGTCCGCGTCCCTCTGGTTCGCCTCTATCCTTGCCAGCACATTGTTCAGGTAGTTAAGCGATTTGATGTTAGGATTCACGCACTGAGGAGGGTTCCTTCTCAAGCTTGTGGTGACCACCGTGAGTCCCTTTTGGTATGCGTCCCCGTAAAGAGGGTCGAATGGTTGCGCGACTATAACAACCGTGGCTTCCTTGCACCTTCTAGGATCCAGGCCAAGATCTCCCTTGCCTCTCGTTATGATAGGTCGGATGTAGCCGTTTTCTATCTCGTTCTTCCTGCACAGCTCTATGATCTTTGCCTTCAATTCATCCTCCGTCATGGGGATTGTCAGATCGATCGCTCTTGCTGAGTTATAGAGTCTGTCGATGTGTTCATCAAATTTGAATATCCTCTTGTTGTAGGCCCGGATTCCTTCGAATATTCCATCTCCGTAGAGAAAACCGTGGTCGAATACTGAAATGCACGGTTCATCTCTATCTACAAATTCTCCGTTTACATACAACCAATGTGTCATTCTATCAACTCCTAAACGTGTTATCCTGATTCGAAGGGCTGACCCGTGATTCTTTCAAACATCTCCATGTACAGGTCGCTTACCTTGGTGAGCATTTCAGGTGGAAGTGGGGGGATGTCTGGCTCCTCTTGTCCTCTCCTCCTGGCCTCTTCCAGTACGTCGTAATAGCTTGTGGAACGATAATACTGTCTAACGGTCTCCTTGCTCAACTCGTGGAACTCTCCCTTCTCATACGCATTGGAATCCCAGAAGCGGTCCTCATCGCAGGTGCCAAAGGAATCCACGACCATAATTTTCCTGTTCTCATCAAAGGCGAATTCCTTCTTCCCGTCCACATGCAGAAGACTTCTTTGGTCCACCTCGTTGCTTATCCTCTCATCGATCTCGATGGTCAGCTCGCAGACCTCGTCATAATCATCCTCAGTCAGCCCCGATATCCTCAGGACCTCTGACTTATCGATTTTCCTATCAACCCTTTCCAGTTTCGTGGTCTGTTCAAGGAAGACTTGCGGCAGCTTGTCGCCGTAAGAGGGTTTTTCTCCTTCCGGGAAGCCCAGATCAACTGGGTCGACCTTCCCTTCTCTTATGCGGTCGTAAAGGGACCCGGCCACATAGTGTCTCGAAATCCACTCTATGGGTATGAGGTAGTTGGTGGTGTTCTCGTTGATTTTGTCGTAGTCCGCTATCACGTCAACCCTTCTCACCCTCATCCGGTCGGGGGAACTCAGTCCCATGAAATGGGTTCTGATTCCGATCTCCTCTGCTTTCTTGAACCAAAACGAGGCCTCGCCGCACAACGTTTCCCCCTTTCTCGGGACATCCACCGGGATGACCTTGTCAAAGACGGATATTCTATCGGTGAATAGGAACTCAAGCTCATTCTCATTGATCTCATACAGATCCTTTACCTTCCCCCTCTTCAAGAGTTTCATGCTTTCAATTCTTGATGGTATCGTGTGTAATTAAAATTGCGGTAAATGCCGTGTCAAGTGAGAACACTGGACAAGCAATCCTCACTCGGGTTTGAATGAGACGGACAGGCTCAGAAAACCTCGGCTTCCGTGTGCACTACGATTCCGTCACCCGTTATGGAATAGGGCTTCATCCTTCTGGAGTGGGCCGTCCTCCTCATCTTGACAATCTGGACCACCAACTGAATGTCCGATGAGCCCTTGGTTTGCTGGAACTGGAGGGATATTACACCGTCCGAGACGTACTCTACCAGACCGTCCCTTGAGGATTTGGGATTATCGTCCTTTGCCTCCGCGGTCAGCACGGTCGTTGAGCCAGCGTTCCTCATCACCTGGCATAGATCGAAGAGGTGCGTTCTTCTCTCCGCCTCGTTCGGGAACATCATGGACAGCAGGGAGACCGAGTCTATCGCCACCCTTTCCGCCCCGAACTTCTTGACATAGGACGGCAGTTCGCTCCGGACCTTGGTCAGGGTGCTCTTCACATCCGCGGGTTCCAGCTTTATCAGCGAGAGGTTCTCTCCCTCGTATTTGCTTAAGTCCCAACCAAATGATTCGGCGTTCCTACGGATCGAATCGTCCGATTCCTCCAGAGTGATGAATATGCATTTCTCCCCATTCTCCAAACCTTCCTTGACGAACTGCAGTGCCAGTGTTGTCTTGCCTGTTCCAAAACCGCCCAGAACTGCTACCACATGACCCTTAGGTATCCCTCCTCCAAGCATCTCGTTCAAGCCCTCAACACCTGTCCTGACAAATTCCATCTCATCACCTAGACAATTCTCTCCATGTACACGATCGTGAGGCCGTGGTTGCTGGTCACCATGGTGGGGAACCTCGCTATTTGCTCCTTGTCCAAGTGGGGAAGCACGCTCAT
This sequence comes from Thermoplasmata archaeon, assembly GCA_046759065.1. Classification (GTDB taxonomy): domain Archaea; phylum Thermoplasmatota; class Thermoplasmata; order RBG-16-68-12; family JAGMCJ01; genus JAGMCJ01. The sequence continues at coordinate 2,573 of JBHIBK010000152.1, forward strand.
GAACTTCTCCACGTACATGTACCTCTGCCTCTTGGAGCTCTTCAGATAGTTCTTCCATATGAACTTGAGGACCCCGTCCACGCTATCCATCAGCATCAGCTGGTATCTCTCATCCATAATCCCCTGGGTGAGCAAGAGGTACACTATCCCGTTCCAATGCTTGGATGCCCTGTGCAGTCCCTTCACCGTCGCAATTAGGTCCTTGTTTTCTATCTCCTCGGATTCGACCAGGTCCGTGATAGAGTCGATTATCACAACCGAATCCTGGGCGTTCTCATCAAGGAAGTTGACCAGTTTCTCGAGAAGGTCTCCAGATCTTTTTGGGAACAGCTCATCATCCTCTTGGTTCGTCCAGGATGGTGGTACTACAGTCCTTTTGAAGTACTCTCCCGAGTAGTCCTTGAAAACGGTCATCTTCTTCATGGCTTCGACATACTGCGGGTTGAATGAGGACGCGACCTCTTTCAGGATGTCCTCCTTGGATCTGGTGAAGCTCACGTAGCAGATCTTCTCGGGCAGGATTCCGTCCTCGCAATAGGACCCCAGGTAGTATTTCTTGAGGTGTGGATACTCGGACACGATGGCGATCTTGGCCGCACTGGTGTAAACATACTCCCTCTGACCCGCCCCCACATCTCCCAGGAGCAGGACCAAGGAACCAGCGGGCAGCCCACCCTTCACGATGGTGTCAAAATCCGAAACCCCGGTCGGGATTCTCTTGACTGCAAAAGGCTCTCTCTTGCTCTCCAGATGTGCTTCGACCATCTCCGGCGTTAGAGGCATCCCACTCATTGCGCGGTAATCGTGATTCTCGGATAAGAAACTTCTGTTTGGCTATATCTTCCTCATCCTTCCCAGAACAGGTTCAAAGACAAGGCCTTTGTCCAGCAGGCTGTTTGCCACTTCCTCCAAATCCTCCTTCTTCAGTCCTGCCTTCTTGGCACCCTTGAGGATGTCCTCCCACGAGGCCCCCCTTCCATCCTTGTCCAATGACTCGATCAGCTCCAGGACCATCGTCTCCTGTTGCTCCCTCTCTTCGCTCACGGGTTCCTCCTTCACTTCAGGCGCCTCTCGGTACTCGGGAAGGAGATACCTCAAAGCATCGATCAGCATCGAAGAGTACCTCTCCGCGTCCACGGCCCCGTAGTGCTGTCTTGCGAGGACGATTCCTTCTGCCAGGTTGTCTCCGTATCCAAGTGCGATGAGTCCATCCTTCGTGAGGGGATCCATCTGTGCCGATTCCTTGTTGGCGGTTATCCTCTCTCTCAACGTCTTGCACGCTTCCAGGACCCAGAAATCCCTGAGGTCCTCACTGACCTCCTTGACCATCTCCGGCCGGATAGAAACGTAGAGTGTGCCCTCCTGCGGGGAATACACCCTGCTCTTACCCATCACCGCCACGAATGCGGGCGGTTTCAACTTGGAAAGCTGCTGGGCCGCCTCGGGCTGGTACTGACCTGCCGAAAGGTAGAAGGTTCCCGTTGGATCGGAAAGCCTGGCTCTCCACATGGGCTCCTCCTCCGAAGCAATGTTCTCCACCTCCGTGATGACTCCGACCACGAGTAGGCGGTTGATCTTCGCTCCCAATGGTGTGACCACGTACGACGGGGCTCTCTCTCCTCCCTCGGAAAAAACGCATGTTGACTCGTTGTACTCGCCTGCGAACACTCTCCATGCCACCTCCCTTATCATCGAAGGTCCTCCAGATCATCAAGCATCTCCCTCGCCTCCTTTTCGACGTCTATCTTCAACATGTCTGCTGAATCCACAATCATCATGATTCCGAACTCGTCCTTGGTTACGTTCCCCCTGACCTCAACGGGCTGGGCTATCAACATGTCCGCCAGCTCGTCCCTCACCACCTCGTGGGTCATCGCATCCCTTGCCATGGTCTCGCATTCTTCGAGTGATTTGTTTAGAAGGCCTTCCGTGAGCTCTTTTCCAAAAACAGCGGTCAAAGCACCGCTTCCGTCATCCACGACCGATTTTATTCTCAGGTCTGCCTGGCCTTCCACTTCCCCGTGTATCCTGCACGTATTCTTCCTAAGGACCCGTCTGCACTCTGGGCATCTGTGTATTAGTCCACTCCCTTCCTTCACGTCCACGAGAATCCCTCTGACGGTTGCATCCACTGCACCGCCTCTCTCAATGAGATCCTCGATCCAGATCCTCGATGATTTGGTCAGGTCCTCTGTCGAGGGCAGCTCTTCATCCGAGATAGTGACCTCTGCTCTTTCATCGAAGCTAAGCTGGGGAATGCCTCTCC
>JBHIBK010000153.1:0-4836 GCA_046759065.1 Thermoplasmata archaeon
AGACCATCTGCTTGGGCTCCAGGAGGGCCCTGCCCGCCTGACACATGGCTCCGTAGATTGCCGACCTGACCGCCGGAATGACCTGAGCGGGGCCTCTGTGGATGCTGTCCTCATGAAGCTTCGCATCCACGAGCCTGACCTTGACCCCCTGACACCTCTCCTGCGCAAGGGGCCCCTTCTCCATCGCCTCGAAGAAGGCGTCATTGCACAGATCAATCGTCTCATGCAGATACTGGATCCCCCAGGTCGCATTGATGAACATGTTTGTGTTGTGAATAGCGGAGACGTTCTTGGACTCCTTCTTGTCCACACCGAGCTCCCGGAGCTTCATTGCCAGCTCCTTCGCGTGCCTTATCTTCCCGCTCGATTGGATTTCCCCACTGAGGATCGCTTTCTTCACGTCTTCCTCAAGTGGCTCGACCTCAAGGTAGAAGCGGTTGTGCTTATTCGGGGACTTGCCCTCGAACGCGCCTCCCTTGCCCTCGATGGATTCCCTGTACACGACAATGGGCTCGGAGGAGGTTATCTCAACACCATGCTCGTTCACTATCCTGTATTCAGTGATCTCGAGGTGCAGCTCGCCCATCCCAGAGAGGAGGTGCTCCCCCGTCTCCTGGTTTATCTCGACATGAATGGATGGATCCGCCTTGGATAGGATTCGAAGGACCTCCACAAGCTTGGGCAGATCCTTCGTATGCTTCGCTTCTATGGCCACCGTGACGACAGGCTCCGAGTAATGAACGATCCTTTCGAAGGCCTCCATGGCCGGGTCAGAGGAGACCGCAGATCCCGCAACCGCATCCTTGAGACCCGAGACGGCGACGATGTTTCCCGCAATGATTTCCTCCACTGTAATCCTGTCAGCTCCCACGGAGAGCGCGACATTCTGCACCCTGTTCGGGTTGGGCATGCCGATAACGTGGAGTTGCTGTCCCTTGCTCATTTTTCCGCTGAAAAGGCGCCCAACGGAGATCTCACCTGCATGGGGGTCCATTATGATCTTCGTGACCATGAGAGCCACTGGTCCTTCCTCTTTGCAGTTGTACATGGCCGTCCCGATCTCCGAATCTAGATCGCCGTGCCAGATCTGGGGGATTCTCACCTTCTGCGCAACCACCGGATTCGGCATGTGCTTCACGACCATGTCAAGCAGAATCTGATGTATGGGCGCCACTTTGGCAAGGGTCTTCTGGTCCTCCTTCGCGCAGTAATCATACACGTCCTTGAAGGTTATCTTGCTCCTTTCCATGAAGGGCACCGAGATCGCCCAGTTGTAGAAAGCGGAGCCAAAGGCGACGCTACCGTCCTCCACTTTCACGACCCACTCGCTCTTGTACTCCTCAGGGGCGAGCTTCTTGATCCTCTCATTGGTCTCGGCTATTATCTTCAGAAACCTCTGCTGCATCTCCTCTGGATTGACCCTGAGTTCGTTGATGAGCCTGTCAACCTTGTTGATGAAAAGGACGGGTTTGACCTTCTCCTTCATCGCCTGTCTGATGACTGTTTCCGTCTGAGGCATGACTCCCTCGACAGCGCAGACGAGGATGATGACGCCATCGATTGCGCGCATCGCACGAGTGACATCCCCGCCAAAGTCCACATGACCGGGCGTGTCGATCAGGTTGATTAGGTATTCGTTCCCCTCGAACTCGTGCACCATGGAGACGTTCGCCGCGTTGATCGTGATTCCTCGGGCCTGCTCCTGCTCGTCGTAGTCCAGCAAGAGTTGCTTTCCCGCGAGCTCTTCTGACATCATCCCAGCGCCCGCGATGAGGTTGTCGCTCATGGTCGTCTTTCCGTGGTCGATGTGCGCGGCGGTTCCGATGTTCCTTATGAAGTCGACCTTGTGCATCAGAGCCTGGGCCCTTCTGATATTCTCTTCCTTTCTTCCCATATCATCCCCTATCGCGCAGAGGCGGCGACCCTCTCAAACTCATCCCTCTTTGAAACGGCAAACGAATTCATGTCGCCCCTGGAGGCCAAGATGACTTCCTCGGCGAGGCACTGCGCGGCGGGCTTCTTGTTCTTGTGCGACGCGGCGACCGCTCCCCTGCATATGTACCTAAGGACCATGTCCAGCCTTCTGGAAGGGGATATGTCCACCGCCCTCGGGACATTGATTCCGCCGAAGCGTAGGCGGGTTATTTCCTCTCTGGGCGCCGCATTCTCCAGGGCTTGAACGAACACCTGGACGGGATTCGTCTTCGTTCTTTCGTGTATTATCCTGAGCGCCTCCCGGACGACGACATAGGACTTGTTCTTCTTTCCGGTGTATTTCTCCGTTCTCATCATGTTGTTGATGAGCCTCTCGATGATATTGGCCTTCGCCTTTCCGAACTGTTTATCGGCATGCCTTCCGCCGGTGTGCGGTATGACAACCGGATCGAGAACGATGTATCTCCGAATGCCCTTGTCCCTGACGACGACCTCGGTCAGGTCGTATTCATTGAACAACAGGATGTCGGACGGCTTTTTCCGAGGCTTGGGCTCCTTCGGGGCCTTTGTCTTCGTCTCCTTCGGCGGTTCAGGCTCGCTCTTCTTCTCCAAAACACCACTACCTAATCGGTTTCTCCTTTCTCCCGCGTACGAGCTCGTCCAAGGAGACATCGTTCACCTTAATGACCTTGAACCTGACGCCGGGCAGGTCGCCGTAGGAACGGCCCATCCTCCCGCCAATTCCCTCCACCAATATCTCATCATGCTCATCGATGAAATTGATCGCTCCGTCGCCTACCGCGAAGGCCGTTATCAGGCGGCCGTTCTTGATGAGCTGGACCTTGACGCATTTTCTGATTGCGGAGTTGGGTTGCTTTGCCTCTATGCCAACCTTCTCAAGGACGATGCCCTTGGCTTGCGCGGAGCCCTCGAGCGGGTCTGACTTCTCCCTGAGCTTGAGCATTCTCCTCTTGTAGTAGCGGTCGCTCCACCTGAGCTTGCCTCGGCTCTTCTTCAGCTTTCGTCCCGCGTAAAGACCTCTGGCCAATGTTTTCACTCCGTAGTCTCGTGATTAAGGATGAAGTCGTATATAAGGATAATCGACCTGGCAATCTCACCTGCCTGCCTATGTCGTTGCGATCAGTAATCCTCGAGCGAAACCTGCTTCGTGTCCTTTGCCGGTCGCCTTTCACCCTTCCTTTCCAGTTTCCTTCTGAGGCCGCCTATTCTGTCTCCGGCATCCGCGAAGGTTTCCTGTCCTGGTTCCCCTACGAAGATGCTTTGCTTCAGGTCCCGCCTGAGCTTCTCGAGCTCCCTGTGCATCCTTCTCTCCTTTCTCTTGGCGGACAGGTGATACCACTCGTCTCTCGTGGCCTTGGAGCCGAGAACGATGACCTTCCCGGGTCTCTTCCTACCGGTCCTTCCTCTTCTCTGTATCGTTCTTATCTCCGACGGAATCGGCTCGTAGAAGATGACTAGGTCGGTGGACGGGATGTCAAGACCCTCCTCCGCCACCCTGGTGGCAACGAGGACGTTGTACACGCCCTCCTTGAACTTCTCCAACCTTTCGACCTGCTCCCTCTGCCTGAGTCCGCGGTCTTCTCCCCTCGTGCTCTGTCCCACGAATCTCACTGGTCTTAGGCCCTCCACATTCTCCAGCTCCCTCGTGACCGTCATGGACGTGTCCCGGTAGTGGGTGAAGACTATCGCGAGGGAGTCCCCCTTGTCTGAGAACTGCCTTTTCAGGATCTCGATGACCTTCTCCAGCTTGGGTCTTTCGAACCCATCGTCCTTGCTGAGGCCTATCGCCTGCAGCACCTCGAAGCTCTTGACTATCTGCTTGGAAGCCCTCTTTGCTCCCTTGCTCTTGCTCTCCTCGATCATCCGCTCGAAGTACTCCCTCAGAGCATCTATCCCCTGGGACTCAGCGAACTCTATGGCGTAGTCGATCTTCATCGCTATTGCCTGCAAGGTCGCTGCCCTGTAGAGCTTGTAGTTCTTCTCCCCGCTCGCGAGCCTCCTCTGGATCTCCTTCTGCACATCGAGTAGGTCTCTCCGGGTCACGGGCCTGTCCGTCTCAAGGAATCCGAACTTCCTCAGCTCCTCGACCTGCTTGTCTAGGGCCTTTCTCAGGTGTGCCACTATCCTCTTCAGACTCTCGGGGACCTCGACAGGTACGAATTCCACGTCGATGTCATGGATGTAGTTCACGACATCTGGGTCGTAGTCCGTCCTGATCTCCACGCCGGCGATTCCGAGGTTGTCGCAGACTTCGAGGATCTTGGCGGGGTCGCTCCCCGGTGACGCTGTCATCCCGAGCGTGAGTATCTTCTCCTCCTGGCACGCATCGCCGATCGGGACATAGGCATAGTCGCCGACCGCCCGGTGCGCCTCATCGAAAACGACGAGCGAGACGTCCGCCAGGTCTATGTGGCCCGATACAAGGTCGTTCTCGATCACTTGTGGCGTGGAGACGATGATGTCGTGCTTCCGCCAAAGATCGATGCGTGACGGCGGTGCCACCTCCCCCGTGAATTGGACGAGGTTCGGGTCCTTCATGAATTTCTCCAGCGACCTCGCGTGCTGGGCGACGAGGGGCTTCGTGGGTGCGAGGAAGAGGACCTTCTTCCCTCCGCCCATCATGCTCGCGATCACCAGCGTGGCGATTATGGTCTTCCCCATCCCGGTCGGAAGGACAACGAGCGTGGCTCTCCTGGAGCACGACCTCGCGATGGTCACCTGATAGTCTCTCCTCTCGATGTTGCCGTCCTTGAGAAGAGGATGTTCCACAAACACACTAGGATATCAGTAGCCGGGATATTTAGGTTTGTACTTTCTGTCCCGAAGGTAGGACACGACAAGGGCCACAACCACTAGAACGATGAGGAAGATGATGCCGTA
>JBHIBK010000154.1:0-4826 GCA_046759065.1 Thermoplasmata archaeon
AATTCCTTCATCACCCTCCCTTCCCACGATTGTGAATGGGTGTGCATCGTAGAAATAGCTTTCGCAACTACGCCCCAGTCTCCCTCCTCGTTGCGAGGGTGGCCTCCTCCCAATACGAGTATCCTTTCAGACCGAAGCCGAAGACCGGGATGCTCACCACCGAGAGGATTATCTTGAGTATCGTCACGGAAGCTATGCTGCCGAGCAGGTCGTTCGTGCCGATTGTCCCTGTGTAGGCGATCACGTGGAAGAGCATGGTGTCGATGACCATCACGAGTATGAGTATCAGCACGTACTTCACGTAGATGTTCCTCTTCCACTTGTGGTAGAGAAAGTTGTTGATGTACATCGCCGTCACGAAAGCTATGAGGCTTCCGATGACTATCCTCGCCTCGGTTCCGAGAAGCCATCTGAAGGTCTCATGACCGTAGTCCGGAAACACGCCCGTCTTCTCCGGGATCAATGCCTCCAGGTGGAGGTTCAGCAGGAAAAGGAAGTTGACGAATATCCCTGCGATTATGAGGTTGGTCTTCTCCTTCGGGCCCTCCTTCTCGTTTATTATGTTCGCGATCACGAATATCGAGAGGTATGCGATGACCCCGGCCGGGACGAAGTTGTACTCCTCCGGCATGAAGGGGAGTTTCTCACCCCTTATCGCCGTAAGAACTTGAGCGGTCACAAAGAGTCCACCGATCGAGGCATACAGAAGTTCCTTTCTCATGCTCTCACCGATACGAGAAAGGGCGAGACAAAATAAAGCTTACATGGGACTACGGAACGAGCCTTGCCCTGTCCCTCGGGAAAAGAACGCACTCCCTGATGTTCTTGATGTCCAAGATAGTCTGAAGCAGCCGTTCAGCACCCAGACCGAAACCTCCGTGAGGTGGCATCCCGTACCTGAACGCCTTCAGATAGAACTCGAACTCCTCCAAGTCAAGGTTGTTCTGCTCCATCTGCCTCGTGAGGACGTCGTACCTGTGCTCCCTCTGCCCGCCAGAGACTATCTCCAAACCCCTGCACGCGAGGTCGAAGTAGCCCGTGATCTCGGGCCTGTCATCGAGCCTCTTCGCGTAGAACGTCTTTCCCACGACCGAAGTCGGGAACTCCGTGATGAAGTAGAAGTTCTGGTCGTGTTCCTTCTGCATCCACTGTCCGACGAGCCTCTCTCCTTCCGTGTCCATGCCGCCCTCGGGGTCGACCCCCCTTCCCAGGCCGTTCAGGTATTCAATGCACTCCTCGTGACTGACCCTCCTGAGGGGAAGTTTCGGGAGGACAATGTCAACTGGCCACAACTCGAGAGAGCGCATGCCGTTCGTGCTGATCGCCTCCAGGGCGTGATGCACGAGCCTCTCGCACAGGTCCATCACGTCCTCCGATGAGTCGATGAAGGACATCTCGGCGTCCACGGATATGAACTCGGCTATGTGCCTCACCGTGTCCGATGCTTCGGCCCTGTAGGCGGGCGCAATCTCATAGACCCGCTCGAGTCCAGCCCCCATAAGGATCTGCTTGTACAATTGCGGGCTCTGAGCCAGGTAGGCCTCGTCTTCGAAGTACTTGAGCGGGAACAGGGTCGCACCGCCCTCCGCACCAGCAGCGACAATCTTGGGCGTGTGCACCTCGAGGAAGCCGCTCTCCGCGAAGAACTCCCGCATTGCCCGCTCCATGATGTTCCTCAGCTTGAACAGGGCTAGGACCTTCTCCTTTCTCAAATCGAGGAACCGATTGTTCAGGCGGGTGTCTAGGTCCGCCCCGACCTTGTCGATGACGCCCAGCGGGAGAGGTGTTCCCGCCTCCGAGACGAGCTCGAAGGACTCCGCCATCAGCTCGAATCCGTTGATCACTTCCTCATTTGCCTGAACCGTGCCATTGACTGTCAGTACAGACTCACGAGGCACAGTCGTGATCTTGTCGAAGAGCTCAGGGTCATTCTTCTTGACCGCCGTCACCTGGAAGACTCCCTCCCTCTCGCGCATGATGATAAAAGCTATCCCGCCGAGGTTGCGGATGTCCTGTATCCAGCCCGCCATTCGGATATTCTGACCGGCTGCACCCTCATTCACGGATGAAAGGTGAGTGATTTTCATGGCTTGTTGGGGATAGGTATTCCCATAATAAAGGGTTCGATGGCTAGATCAAATCCATGAACTCCTCGACCAGTTCGGGGAGCTCCCTCTGCATCACCTTGAGGATGTTCAGCACCGACAGGTGATCAAGGTCCTCTCTCGCCAAGACCTCGATGATCTTGTCGAACGTCTCATCTGACAGCGTGACGAGCTTCTCCTTCGCCATCCAGTTGCGGAAGAGCACCTCCTCGAGCCGCTTCCTCCAGCCATTCTCATACTTCGCGAGCATCCTTTCGGAGAAGTCGTTCGCCTGCGCGGCTTCCGCCAGAACCTCTCCGGCGATCTTGGCAGCTTTGCATGCGTTGGCAATCCCCCCGCCGGTGATCGGGTCTATCTGCCTCGCCGCATCCCCGACAAGGAGGAGTCCGTCCAAGACTGTCTTGTCGATCGGGGCGCAAGTCGAGACCGCTCCGGAAACGATTTCAATGACCTTGCCGCCCTTCAGCCGCTCGTCCTTCTCCAAGTACTTGTCCAGCCAATGCCTGAGTTCCCCCTTCCTCTTGAGCTTCTTGAGCTGCATTCCCAGGCCCACGTTGGCGGATTCCTCGCTCTTGGGGAAGACCCAAATGTACCCGCCCGGCGCCCCGCTCCCAAGTATGAACTCACAGTAGTCCGGGTCGGATTCGATGTTCGTCATCCTGTACTGCAGGCAGCTCGTTACGTCCCGCGGCTTGAGGGTCGTGTCGATGCCTCCCCAGCGTCCGATCTGGGACTCGAAGCCGTCGGCTCCAACGACGCAGCCCGCCAGAATCTCCAGCCGTCCATGAGGGGACTCCGCCACCACGCCTTTTACCCCGCCGTCCTTGATGAGGCCAGTAACAGCGGTCTTCACCATCACGTCAGCACCCGCTCGAATCGCGTCCTCTGCCAGGGTTCGGTCGAAGATGTCCCGCTCGATGACAGTTCCCACCTCGTCCCCCGCTATCCGCTCGTTTATGCAGAAGCTGCTCCCGTTGGGAGACACGACCTTGGCCCCTTCCACCTCGTGGGTCACCCATTTCCGGTCCAGCCTGATGCCGACCTCGTCGATCCACTCCCGCGCGATCCCTTCCCCACAGCGAACGGGAGAGCCGATCTCCTGCCTCTTCTCCAATAGCAGAACGGACGCCCCGCCCATCGCAGCGTACTTCGCTGTTATCGAGCCAGCGGGACCGGCGCCGACGATTACGAGGTCGTAGTGCATGGCTCACCCCAGCTGCGAGAGCTTGTGTCCGGGCGGGAAGTCCATTGAACCGACGGGGCACACCCTCACACACAACCCGCACTGATTGCAGTCCTGGTTTATGGAGATGAATACCTCGTTCAGGAAGATCGCGTTCTCCGGGCAGGTGCCCACGCACGCACCGCAGTGCATGCACATCATGTCGTCCACCGTCATCTTGCCGACATCACGCAGACTCTGAACCATGTCTCTTCCTCCACTCATCCAGCGGTATCGAGAACTTCTTCTCCACATCCTCCCTGTACGTCGGGCCAGTGTTGTAGGCGCAGAACGGGATTATCCTTCCATCCGGGGCGGCGTAGTGTATCGCGCAGCGCTTCACCCGCTCGATGTCGTAGTTGTACAGGTCCATGAAGTGCATCCCGCCGATGTAGAACCACTTCCACGTGAACTCGGACACGCCGTCCTTCGTGCCCGTGTCCATCATGCTTTCAAGGGCCTTGAGGAAGGTGAGGACCTTCATTCCTTCTGGTGCCCTCTTCTCGTCGAACCTCTTCCTCAGTGCGTTGAATGCCTTCAGCTTCGGAATGAGCTTTGTCCTCGCCTTCTCGGCCTTCTTGGCCAACTTCCAGAGATCGTTCATCAGGCCCTCGACGTCGACAAATCTCGTTATCGGGACGGGGTCACCTTCACCGGGGACGAAAAGGTAGCTGGCCAGTCCGCACGCGGGGTGCGTCGTGAATGCGATCTTGGGCTCGTTGTGGATTGCCGATATGAACTGTGAGATCGGGACTACGAAGGGCACCGGGTACCAGTCGTCTTTCGTCAGGAACGATGTCTGTTCCTCCAGCCTGTGCACCATGTCCGAGAGCGTGAACCTCATGCTGCTCCTCTCCTCCTCTGGGATGCGGCCCGCCAAGGAGACGGGCTGGAAGTTCACTCCCCTGACGACATCGCGGTTCTCGAGCCCGTAGCGAAGGATGGCTCCGAGCTGGTCGTCGTTTATCCCCTTCACGATCGTGGGAACGAACACGATGGACGGACGCTTGTCCACGGGAAGCTTCCTGATGTTCTCGACGACCTTCTTCTTCATCTCCAGGAGAGGCTTTCCCCTGGCAGAGATATAGTTCTCCTCCTTCAGGCCGTCGAACTGGAGATAGATCGTGTGAAGCCCGGCATCCGCAGCCTTCTCGCAGAACTCAACGCTGTTCGCGAGCTTTATGCCATTCGTGGCGATCTGAATTTGCGAGAATCCCAGGTCCCTGGCGGCGCTTATCACGTCGAAGAACCGTGGATGTATCGTCGGCTCCCCGCCAGAGAATTGTACCGCGACGCAGGGCAGGGGCTTTTCGTTCCTCAGAACCTTCAACATCTCGACGATCTGCTCGTAGCTCGGTTCGTACACGTATCCGGCGGCGTTCGCGTTGGCGAAGCAGATCGGGCAGGTGAGGTTGCACCTGTTCGTCAGGTCTAGGTTCGCCAGGCTCATGTGGCTCGTGTGAAGATTGCAGAGACCGCAGTACTCTGGACACGAGGGC
>JBHIBK010000155.1:0-4732 GCA_046759065.1 Thermoplasmata archaeon
CTCCATACAAGGAATGCCAGGCTGACCTTCCAATAGCTCCCTCCGTTGCCGATGCTGAACGTCAGCGTCTGAGTGCCGTTGAGTAGCGATACGAAGGGCGAGATATCGACGAAGTGCTGCGGTCTCAACCCTGTTCCCAGAGGTGGTGTCCCGTTCCATTCGTAGAGCGTGAAACAGTTCGGCGGGTTTAGGCAGGCGCCTGAGTTCAGGTAGGGATACGCGGTTATGTCGAAGACTCTGGTGTTGTTGATGTCGAGTGTGTAGTCCCTCACGGTGGGCGCTACGTTCGCAAACCAGAACTCCTCATCGGAGAAGCCCTCTTCCGTGAGCACGGCCTTGGCCGAGGTTATGTTGGGCGGGAAAGTGACGTTGACGCTCGTCGTGTTCGAAGTGCTCAAAGTCGTGTGAAATATGGCGGGCACGACCTCCGGAGGCAACATGGGTGGCGTTCCTGGAAAGAATGCGAAGCTCAGCTCGCAGAACCAGCCGTCTTGGTAGTTGGACATCGCCGACCAGTACACCTCCGCCGAAGCGTTGAACAGACTGGCGTATACCGTGACGTTCTTCGTGTATATCTGGACAGGGTTCCTCAGGACACTTGCGTTCTCCTTCGTCGTCATCTCCAGAATCATCACGGAATTGACCCCGACAACGTTCGCCCGATCCCAAGGGTCGCCGAGGTTGACCAGCTTGAGAGTGAGGGTAATACTCTCCCATGAACCCTGAGGAAAGGAAACGTTCGTGAATGTTGCAGTCCAGTTCGATGAGGGGTTTGTGAAGTTGACGTACTGAACGCTGTTTATGTCATTGATTTGCCCCTCCGAGCTCGGAAGAGGTTGCTCTTCCGATGAGAGGGAGGCCTGTGGGGTTGTGAACATGACAGCCACGAGGAATGCCAGAACGACATAGGATCTTCTCTTGATTCGAGAACCGACTCTTGTATGATGCTCCGTTTCACTCAAGTAGATCCCCCTCTGTGAATCCGTAGGGCGGTCGAGATATTTAAGTGGGCTTGAGAAAGCAGCGCCAAGGGGGAGATATGAATGCCATTTTGCTGGCGGATCCCTTAGCCCAGTCCCACCGCAGGAATCAGTGCAACTCATTGAAGAAAACGGCAGACTTCTCATTGAAATTCGACAGAATACGAGAAACCAAGCCCTAGCAATCGAGCCCACTTTCAAGATGGATCACAGTGGCTTCCTTCGTCCTAGGAAGGGATCTTGCCCAGAGAAGGGGGCATGATGCGAGGGATTGCTCGCCCTTCATGTTCCCCCATCTTTGACAAAGGAGCATGTTCTGTTCTTGTCCGTGTTGTGCGTAGTTCTTTAGTAGGAAACTCTCCGTCTTCGTCCGAGGAACCACTATGTTGGTAATTTGGAAAGCGAATTTCGGCGGAACTAGCGAGCAGTTGGAGATGGTGAAGGGGAAGATGGAGGAGATGGCAAGGGAGTCAGGCGAGAAGATCGATGGTCCCTACTACGCGCAAGACGCAGACCTTCTATGGCTCTTTTGGACGAAGACAAGTAATATTGGTCTCGGTGGAAGGGATTTCCTCCCATGGGTGCAAGAGAACAAGATTCCGATCGAGCCGGTGAGCTGGGAGATTGGCGTCACGGAAAAGGAGTTCTGGGGTTAGGAATCGGTCTAGAGAGTCCAGTGAAGTCGAATCGACGCAACCTCTGCCCGAAGGAGTGGGCAAGACGGAGCGAAGCTCATAGAATCCGTGCCCGACTTTCTCAAGTAGGTGCTGTGTTGTTGAGAATGTCTTTCTTCAATATGGAGTGGGACGTCCTTCACCGACTGGAGCTCACTCTTTGAATCTCAACGCTTCAGCTGGCACGATTCTCGCTGCTTTGGCGGCCGAAGAAACCGTCAGCAATACAGTGAGAACGAAAGCGATGACCGCAATGAGAAGTATGTTCACGACAGGAATCATGGTGAGAAAATCCAAGAAGGTCGCCCTGGCACCGAAGAAATCCCGGTATATGTGAAATGAAAGAGCCACGCCGAGGATGATACCCGCAATGATCCCCAGAAGAGAGATGAAGGATACCTCCATCAGAAAGCTTCTCGCAACCATTTTTCTCTTATAGCCAATGGCTCTCATCACGCCGATTTCCTGTCTACGTTCAACGACACTGCGGATCGTCACTATTGCGAGTCCGGCAATGCCGACAACAAGACCCATGCCTAGGTAGACTTGCATCAGGTTCATCACCGAGCTCTGCGTTCTGAGTTCTTCGGCTAGGAAATCCCAGATGACCAGGGTCTGCAATCCAGAATCGGCGAATTCCTTTTCCAGGTCCTTGGCAAGCGTCCTAGTGACCGAGATGTCGGTGCCGGTTCCCTTGAAGAAGAAGAAAACTGGCAGTTGCGGTCCGAACTGGTCCTGCGCGAAGTCGTCCGATGTGATAATGCCACGGAAGAAGTAGAACTCATTGAGTATGCCGATGACCTGCTTTTCAGACGATCCGTTGGGTGTGCTGACGTTTATCCAATCACCCACATCGGCTCGCAGCACGTTCATGAGTTCTGGGGCATAGCCCTGGATGACCAGCGTTCCGCTCGCATCCAGCACAACAAGGGAGGAGTTGGTTCGAACGGCATTCCAGACATCCTCGGGCCCAGCATAATCGGCCATGATCGAGTGGAAAGTGAAGTCATTGGTGTCGAGTAGAGGGTCATCCGCACCGTGGACGTTCACAAGGAACGTGGCATTCTCTCCCTCGGCCGTGTTGTAGGCAGTGGCGAAGGCCATCGTCATCGATCCCACCTCATCGAATCTGTTGGCCAGTGTTGGAGAGGATTGGATTAGGTCTGATATGTTCTCTATCGGGGTCATGAGATTGGCAAATCCGATCATGTCATAGCCGCCAGATTGATCCTCATACGTGCCCTCCACGTAGTTGGCCTGAAAGCTGGATATCATTGCAATCACGGTGACCGTGAAGATGATGAGGGCAAACATGACCAGCGTCATTCCGGTCCTGAACTTCTTCTTCATCGGATAGGAAAGGGCTATTCGGACCACCGGAAGAGCGTCCTTTCTCCCAGCATTGAGTCTCGAAATGAGGTTGACCAACCCGTGCGAATTCGCCATTATCAAGAGAACGGCTGAGATAACGAGAAACACGCCGCTCAAGACGAACATCTCCATCCCACCGGTCAGGCCCTCTATGATGTCCACAGGGAGAAGAATCCAAGTGATCGCCGCCAGACTGGCGATGGTGAAGGGAAGTCTGGTCCCCGCCCACTTCGAGAACAGCATCGCACCGCCGAAGAGAAGAATGCAGGGACCGGTCATGAAATACGCGCTGGAAAGCTGAACCACTCCCGCGTAGGTCACCACAGCTCCCAGAGCGACAAGGAGGCCCCCAACCACCATCAATCTCCCTGAGGGCCTTGTCAACGAAGGCTCCGGGATGCCTCGGATGGCTCGAACGATGTTCAGCTTGCTTACTACCCAGGACGACAAGAGAACCGTGAGGAAGGTTATCAGTGCGCCTATGGAGAAACCGAGGATCAGGCTTTCAGTCTCGAAATAGAAGGGAATGTCAAGCCCGGCAGCCCCGAAGATCTGGCCGAATGCGAATATCATGAGATAGGCGATACCCAATCCGACGAAGGCTCCAAGGAGAGCAGCGAGAAGCGCGTAGACGGATCCCTCCAAGAGATAGGAGAGGACAAGATGTCTTCTTTTCATGCCCAACGCCCTGGCCGTGCCCATCTCAGGTTTTCTTTCCTCAGCGAGCATGACGAAAATGTTCACGATCAGTATTATGCCAGCAATGATGGCGAAGGTGCTCATGATCGTGAAGAGCTCAGAAAGCGCTTCGCTTCCTTCTTCGGCGATATCGATGTTGTCCTTCTTTATCGTCATGACCTCCAGGCCGAAGGGATTCTCATCTTTCGTACCTATTACTGCCTCAATCTCCTCCTTGGCAGACTCCGTCTTGTGCACACCAGTTTCCACTCCCCCCTCATTTGAGACCCTGATCAGGTTTATCATCCCGGGCTTCTCGAACATCTCCTGTGCAAGGTCAAGCGGGATGTAGAGATTCTCTCCCCAGAGGAAATTCGCTTTGCCGACGCTCGCAACGATAGCTGCCACTCTCAGCGATTTGTTCCTGGGATCGGGGAAAGTATCATTGACATAGACCGTGTAATGTACAGTAAGGATGTGCCCAAGTTCCGCGTCCAGCTGTTCAGCCAATCGCTGGTTGATGATGGTGGCATTCGCCTCCAGAAACACCGTTTCACCGGTGATGCGTTCTCCATCCACGTCATGAAAGAGTCCAAACTCCGTGTCCGCCTCCACGTCAATCCCGATAACGTTTACACTTGCCTCGGAAAGGGACGTCTGAGTGTTCATTACTGGCGCAGTCTCAAGTACCGTTGGTGCGAGGCCGTCGATACTCCTGAGATTTCCCGCATCTCTCGCGTCGCTCAGGTTCTGGTAATAGGCGACGGGGAAATACGCGTAGACACCGGTTCTCCCGCCCAATTTGTCCACGAGTTCATCGGTCCTATCCAGTTGCTCATGGACAATGTTCTTGAAGATGAATCCGAACGTGTCTCCCATGACGAATGAAGAGGTTATTATGGCCGTGCCGACAAGTAGTCCCGCCGTCACCACCGCGATATTGGCCTTCCTTCTCCACAGGTTTCTGAAGGCCATTCTCAGCAGAGCCCTCTTGCTGAAGCCAATGAGGAATATCAGCCCGAAGACCGC
>JBHIBK010000156.1:0-4724 GCA_046759065.1 Thermoplasmata archaeon
CAAGGCATCGTCATAGTATACGTGAGACCTCACCACGAATTCCGAGATCCAGATATCTCCGATATCTCGGGCATCCGTTGGGCTGCTTTTGACGAGTTTTTCCACAATCCGCATCAGCCCAGCGAACTCGTACGCTTCAATATTATCTCCGACCATGAGGCGAACGAGTCCGGGTGATTTCGTCGCGAGCTCCTCAGCGATGAACGAAGACAGCTTCTCGTCGACCCTCAAATTCGAGACGATATCCTCCAGCTCTTCTGACGATGACCTGCTCAGAAGCTCACTGACAAGCTGCAACGCATCATCAGCTAGGCCGAAGTGCAGCCGGAAGAACCCGGTCCTGAGCGCTTTCAAGGTCATCCTCATCGCTATGTCCTCCAGCCCTTTGCTCTTTGCCTTGGCTGCGATTCCAATCGCTAATTCGCCCGTGGTTTTCTCGACACCCTCCCAAGCCCCCGCAGCACCAGCTATGTCGTTCTCATGGAGGAGAAGCTCCGCAAGGCTAGATGTGCCCGCAAGCTCTCCCTTTACCTTGGAGAAGAATCGCTCCTCGGCATCCAATTTCTGGAAGATGGACTTCAATCTCTCATACTCCCTGCTGTTGAAGCTCCAGGGTACGGAGGCTATTAGTACAGCGGCAGATTCCACAGCCTCTTCTACGTCTATTCTCTCGCTATGCCCATCCTGCATGAGTGCTTCCACGACTCTGAGATATGCGTGAGCCAGCACCTGACCTTTTTCCGAGTCCTTGAATTCTGGACACTCTCTAAGTGTCTCAAGCGCCTCGTCATGTCTGCCCGCCCGGACCAAGATGTCCGCCAGATCCACGTAATCAGATATTCTCCCCATATCGGAGCGCGAAAGTGAAAGTGCATCCTCTATCCGACCTATCCTTTCGTAAAGCCGCGTCAGAATATCCTTCACCTCTGCTCTTTTGCGGCCCGCGAGGAATCCGTCTCCGTGCCCTTCCTCCTTGAGATAGTTCTTCAGTTGACGATTGAGCTCGTTCTCTATCTTGCCGATGTTGGCGTCTGTCACCAAGCCCAAGAACATATCCTCTGTTTCGATGCCGTAGTCCTCTCGTTCATATAGCTCGGCCACGCGCATGAGCATCGCATCTTTGAATCCCTGATCATCCACTTTCTCCAAGGATTCGTTGAACATCGATGCGCATTCGTGTGCCAAATCGCCCATCGCACCATTGGAATCGTCCGCCCCGATTTCATAGGCCCATGTGCAGCCCTCCACGAGACGGAGGAAAACCTCAGCTGCATCCTTGAATCGCGATTTCTCCTGTAGAGTGTCAGCGAACTCATAGATATCCCAAAGCTCTCCCACTGCCCCGCTGATATGGTAGTAGTCCAAATCGCCAGAGACGGCATAGGATATCCTCCTCTCTAATGCCTTCAGATTGATCTTCTCTCGCCCTGCTTCAGCCTTCTGCATCGCAGAGTCAATCATATGCACGAGAACGGGATTGGAATGTATGATGTTCTCCAGCATTACGACGAGCTCTTCCCTGCTTCTTCCCTTCAGATTCTCGATAATCTCCCGAGCATCCACAAATGATTCTGGTTCCTCGGTCCACTGCAGAGCGAGCGCGACCCCGTGCTTGCACATATATCCCACTGGGCATGAGCAGTTCGACTTGATCTTCTCATCGTCGAGTTTGACAGAGACCTTATACGGTTGCGGACGCGAGCCTGCGACCTGCCCCCATATCTTATCACGGAACTTGATGCCTGTTACGACATATCCTTCCTTGAAATAGTCGTATCCACGGCCGAAAGTCCTCTCGCCAAATCTGCTCCTCAATTCGGCCTTTCTGAACTTCTTACGACCATCCATCGCTACCCCTCCTCTCACAGTTCCGGGGATGATTTCTCATCATCCAAGGGCCGGCAGAAAGCATCCATCTCTAACGCAACCTTTGGATCTTGGCGCGGGCTCGAGGCCCAAAGATCCACAGACGGTCAATGTCTTGCATTGCCGTAAGCGAGATTTCAAGTCTCACTGCATATTGCTCGGTTGACTCGTCGGTGAACGCCTTTGGGTTGATAGTGCTAGGAGTGTATAAGGGCTTCGGAAATATCCGAGGAGAGAGCTGAGAAGTTGTATATGGGTCTGGAGACCGCGAAGTTAGATTCTGATTTCATGGTGCGATATCTGAATGAGAGCATAAAGCGAGATTGAGGTGGCATCTCGACGTAAGGGAGAATCATGATCGCTATCGTATACCTCTGCCAACCTCAGTCCGACAGTCCTATTCGGCGCTGAACTCAATCAGGCTCGTCTTCACGATATCCATCGCCATCAATCTGTCAATCATTATCAGCTCGCTCCCCAATCTAGAGGTGAAGGGTTCGAGCAGATCGAAAGCGTCTTCTCAGTCCGGAAAAGATGAGCCCATGGATTTCTTCGCGTTCTTGAGGAGCCACCCTACACGACGGAACCATGGAGCCCTCCGGCAACTGGCTCAGGACGGAGGCCGAAGGTCGCAGGAAGGTCAGCGAGGGCTACATGAACTTCGCCACGCAGCTGAACGACTACATACTCGTCTTCGCGATCCAGAAGTACCTGCTGCGCGAGGGGGAGGGCTTCTACATCACAGACCTGGGGAAGTGATTCACACTCGTGAGTTCTATTCATGGCACAATTGGAGGGGAAACCTTTAGGTGGAAACGGTCTGTTAATGGTCTCTGAGATTCAAGGGTCTGAAATAACTTAAATAGTCTTTCTGTTTTTCTAGACGAGTGTATTTATCATTGACAAGTGCCTTTCTGAAAAGACTTAAATAGTCTTTTGGAGAATATACATACTGATGAACAGCATCAACCACCAACACCTAACAATCCTTCAGAGCGTCTCAGCACAAGCGAGAAGCATCAGTCAAATCGCCGAAGACATAGGACTGAGCAATGGTCGAACTTCTACACTGGTGACGGAATTGAAGCAGAACGGGTTCCTGGAAAAAGACCGACAGGGGAATTCTGTCTACGCATACTTCTCTGATCATCTGTTTGCGGAATACTTGAGAAGAATCATACTGAAGGACAATATAGACGTGTCCGCATTGTTTTCTCGTCCTTGCTTTGACATTCTCATTACCATCTCCGATAGGGATGTAAGTCTGGAGAGGATTGCGGTCGAATTGAAAGTCAAACGGTCCAAGGTCAGCAAATGCCTCCTAGAGATGGAGGAAAAAGGGTTCCTGAGAAAGCATTCTGACAAGGTGAGACTCTCGAGTTCACTTTCTGATTTGGCATGGTTCGCGAAGACATACTACTCCTACTGCAACACTAGACGACTGAGAGAAATCAGCGAGAGGGGCATCATCATGTGGGAAGCACCACGCGAGTTCATCTTCGCCGTCCCGGTAGGTGAGGATGTTGCGAATATCGCTGTGACAGGCATCTCCGCTCTGGCTAATCAAGGCATTGACATAGTCTCTGACAAGGTCTACTATCACTACTTCGATTCGGAGAGAGAGCTTCGTGAAGAGGACATTCCCCTGGACATAATCCTCGCTTCGAACTCCAGGCCCAGAGGGATACTGTATGCACTGTTGTACCTCCGCAAGATAGACGGTTTCGATCGCAGGTCCCTTCTCTCTCGAGGAAAGGAGCTTGGTCTGGAGAAGACAGTGAGAGACCTTCTCAGATTCCTTGAAGGCAAGAAGCCGAAGTCCAAAGGTTTCCCCTCAGAGGAGGAGTTCTTGGCGATATGCGCCCAATATGGGGTGGGACAATCGAGAGAGAGTTCTTTACGACGTCAGACATAATCAAGAAGTTCGAGGGCATAGGTCGCCATGTCCCCACGGAAATCAAAGGATACATGGTGGGCGGCGGAGCCATGAGCCTGAGGGGCGACAAAGAAGTCACAAAGGACGTTGACCTAGTATTCGCGAATGAAGATGAGGCAACGGTCTTCTATAGAGCTCTGCGGAGAGAGTCCTTCTCTTCGCAGAATGAGCTTGAGGATGCCTACGTGGACATCAAGGCTTTTGCCATCATGAGAGACCCGAGCATGTTTTGGGTTGACATCTTCGTCGAGAGAGTTGCTGGCTGGTTCTATCTATCTGATTCGGTGAAGAGTAGAGCGGAAGTATGGGGCTCCTTCGGCAAGTTCACTCTTCTTCTCTGTAGCAGAGAAGACATATTCCTCTCGAAGAGCGTCACCGAGAGAGACAGAGATCTTGAAGACATGGCCACGCTCTACAGAAGAGGGGTTGACTCTGAGATCATCATGAACGAGTGCAATGTCCAGACCATCAACTCGGGCAACATATGGCATCTGTACCTAGAAACCAAATTGGGAGAAATGGAAAAGGTGAATGACTTCTCGGTGCCTTGGAGATCCGAATTGTACGAGGCTGGATGCAGGATCCTGCTTGAGAAAGAGATCCCGGATTTGCTGGCTAAAGGTCCAGCAACTGTTCAACTTATAATCGACGCATACGGAGCGGATGAGAAGACCACCAGAGAGGTTCTCAGTAGGCTCGAAGAGGAGGGCAAGGTCGAGGTCGATAGAAGGAAGAGACCTTATGAATACTCACTACCGCGCGTCCAGGTCCATTGAACTTCAAGTCACATCAAAGCATCGGGAAGAGCCCCTCAAGGGCATCAGGATGAAGCGATCCTCCTTTCCCGCCCGTCCGCGTCGGGTGCGCGCGAAGCCCAGACCGCAATCTTTATCAAGTCGTTCCTACATATAATTGTCCAAAC
>JBHIBK010000157.1:0-4705 GCA_046759065.1 Thermoplasmata archaeon
ATATGGCACCGGCCTCCTAAGCCGGCAGTCGAGGGTTCAAATCCCTCCGCGTCCGCTTACTACAGTATTAATAATGCCTGCGTCCATTGGGCTGTTCATGCCGAGCCGGGACCTGCTGGAAGACGACGACGTGCGGCGATGGTACGAGAACATGGCCCGCAGCTCCGAGGCCACGGCGGAGAAGAACCTCCGCCTTCTGGCCCGCTACTGTCGCCTTGAGAACGTGAACCCCCAGGCTATCGTGACGGCCCTTCAGGAGGATCGCAAGGCTTTCCTCGACGGGTTCATGGACTTCGTGGAGGCCCAACGGAAAGGCGTTGGGGCCAAGGGCCAGGTGAGGGCCGCCAGCTACCTTAGGGAGTACGGCGTCACCCTGAGTTCGTGGGTGCGTCACCACGGCCTCGAGTGGCCCCGCGGCATAAAGTACGGCGACACGAGCGCCACCCCCACGCTTCAGGACGAGCGCATCCCGTCTAAGGAGCAGCTTCGTGCCATCTTCCACCGGGCGTCCCCCCGGGCGCGGGCCATCATCGCCCTGATGGCCTTCTCCGGCCTCCGACCTCAGGTCATTGGGAACGCGAAGGGCACGGACGGCCTCCGCCTGGGAGACGTGGAGGGCTTCACCGTGGACGGGGAGGTAACCATCCAAAAGATCCCTGTCCTCGTCCGCGTCCGGCGGGAGCTCTCCAAGATCCGCAAGCCCTACTTCACGTTCCTGGCCGAGGAGGGGGCCGAGATTGTGCGGGCCTACCTCCAATCCCGGCTGGACGCCGGGGAGGAGCTGACGCTTGACTCCCCTGTCGTGCGCGTTACCCCTGGATACGAATATAAGGGGACCCGGACCGACGCGCCGAACAGTGGGAGCCCATTCCTCGTAACGGGGAACATCCGGTTGGACGTGTCGAAGGCCTTCGGGAAGACCTTCCGGCAGCGCCCTTACGTCCTCCGCTCCTACTTCGACACGAACCTTCTGTATGTCGAGGCCAAGATCGGCCTCCCTCGGGACTTCCGGGTCTTCTGGATGGGGCACAAGGGGGACATGGAGGCCCGGTACACCACGGCCAAGCCACTCCCACCAGACCTGGTGGAGGAGATGCGGACGGCCTACCATCGAGCGGAACCCTACCTCTCGACGGTCTCCCTGATGGGGGAGGGCCGGGAGATCTACGCGACCGATGTAAGCTCCGAGAAGTACTCCGTTCTCGTGACAAATCAACAGCCGGAGTGGGCCGACAGGTCGGACCAGGAGAAGCTTCGTGCGTTGATGATTCGGGCTCTTAGAGAGGATGAGGTTCTGAGGGCCGCCCTGCGGGATGCGCTGAAGGACTAACTGGCTACTCCAAGGAGCCTCCCTTGATTCCGGCCTTTGAAACGAGGTTCCCAGCTTCTACCACAGGCCCCTCCTGCCGTCGAAGCCCTCCCTCCTAAGGAACCCCATTATTTCGTGCTGTATTGCCTTCCGTGCGACCGTCCCTCCCTCCTGTCCCGCCGGATGAGTCTCCTGACGTACATCTCCTATCGCATTACTAGGAGCGAGGCTACACAAACTTGAGTTATCGGTCCTCGCTCTTCTCTTCCTCTTCGACGTCGCCCCTCACTTCCCCGTCAACCATCTCCCGAACCGGACCTTCAGCTCTTTCGATACGCTTCCATGGACCGGGACCCGTCCACTCCGGGATGAACTCTAGAACGTAGGCCAACCGTTTCAGAATCCGAGCGGTGTCTTCCAGATCCTCCAGTGCTTCATCCTTGCCAATCCACAGACTTATCCCGTCCAGAAAGCGGGACTCGAACCATGTCAACTTGTCTCGACGCGAAGATAGGTGCGCGGAGACGTTTCCGTGGTCTTGGATTCTGTCAAGACTCTGCTTCAGTTCATCAGGGAGGACCCCATACTTGCTGATGGACTTCTTCATTGCCCTCTTCAATTCAGCGAAACGTAGAACCCGCCTCGTTCCATCGAGATAGGTCGGCAGATGGACCGCCCAGTGCAATTCTGTCTGCTTGGACCTAGTCAAAAATGCGTAGAAGGCCGCCTCGAGGGAGGACCGGCACAGCAGGCTCGTGCCCAGATATGCCCCCGCATCGAACGCCAAGGTTGCTTCCCGGAATGTGCCTGTCGCAACGGCGAGGAAGCCATAGAGCTGCGGCGCGTTCGAGTCTTTCTCGAGTTGCCCCCATATCTCCTTGCCCTGTGACATTTTTCACCAGCTCCATCAAGTCGCATGATAGAGCTCCTAGTTGGGGTAGAGTGAATCGTCCTGGCTCCGAACTCAGGCTATGCCTCCAGAGATCGTTCCTGCGGCCATTCTCCAGAGGAGATGCCCTCTCCCTTCTCGCCCCTCATAGCCCGTCTAGCGTTTCTAAGATCGTCCCAACTAAGGCTATCGCCTCCCACAGAGCGAAGAATGCGGTGGGCCTGTCAAAGCCGCGCATTCGGATATCCAAACCTGCTGGGTCGTAGTGCTGGGCCTTGTTCCTGAGGAATTGTCTGTAGTTGTCCACGGCCTCTTTGACTGCCCTGTCGGGCCAAAATCCCAGGTTCTCCAGTTCGCGGATTGCATTCTTCATCATCGTTTTCAGTTTGCACGAGGGATCCGGGTGACCTGCGGTGGAGGAAGCCTCGATCAGCGCCTTCCTGAGCACCCCCTCTACTGCCTTGGCGGCGTTGGATGCGCAGTCATTGTACCTCAGGGGATTCGTCGGCCCCCCCGCGAAATGCTCCTCCGCGTTCTCAAGAAGTCGCCGTATGTCATCGAGGGCCCAGCGTCCCAAGCCATCGAAGACGTAGTCCCTTATGATTTCGTCCCGGATATAGGGGGCCTCGGTCATAACCTCACCTTTCTCAGAGAGACGAATCCTGCGTGGTTTGAGGACGCGATTTACTCGTCCAACCACGGCCCTGATGCGTTTGTGCCAGTCCCCTGCACCACTCTCCGAGAGTATGCGGTCGTCAATGGCAGAGGCCAGCACATCTCGAAACCGCTTAACCACGTTCCCTACGTACCTAGTGGCGGAGTTTAGCTGGAAGGCTTCCAGGACCTCATTGAGGTACAGTTCGCGGCTCCAGTCCCGGATCGGAGGAGAGTTCTCAGGATCGGTATCTATTGCTATGTTCTCGAACTGCTTCTTGGTGAGATAGAGCATGCCTTGACTACAATCGAAGATAATTCGAGCCAAGGCTTTGGCCTCTCCTTCTGACAGACCCTCGTTCGATTGCATGTGGTCCATGTCCGAAATGTCTAAGGCTGCAATACTACCTCAGGGCGTGACGGCCTGCCGCCTCTTCAGGTCTGCGGTTTCTGCCTGAGGGGCTCGAAGAACGAATCCGCTAGCGCTCATGTCGAGATCATCGCCACGAAACCTTAGAGGCGCGTAAAGGCCCGTGAGTTGAGTCGTGTCAGCCTCGAAAGCCCCGCTGACAGATGAGCTAGAACCGTCACATTGGTCCTAGTGAAATCCAGTGTTCCGATTGTCTCAGACAAGGATTCTGCTCTTAGGCCGCCTATTTCGTAGAAGGCGGGGGTCCTGGATGGAAGGTTAGTTAGTTAGCATTCCTCTGCCTCCCTTCCCCAGTGAAAGAACGCGTTCTCTTCAGGGGAAAGGAGTTCAAGCGAAGAAACATCGGCTGGCGAACCAGATACTGGCACCGCTGCGACAAGCTTTTCAGTCGTCAGCTACGAAACGGCACCCTCGGCCTGTATCCTCGATACATGACGTTCGAGGTGGAGCTTCGATCGGACTTCTACGGCTGGCTGACCCGCGATAAGGATAGATACGTCAGACTCAAGCTCATTTCTACATGTGTGGAAAGCAGACCTAAGGACCTACCAGAGATAACTGAAGCTAACTACATCGACGATCTTCAAAGCGAGGAACAGTAGTCTAGTGCGGGCTCATGCTACCCGGTAAACTAAGTGTGTGCCGGGAAGGTGGGTGAAGCTGATCAGCTCGAGGTTCCCGTTGAGGTGAAGAGCTCGCAGAAGCACTTTGAGGCTAATACTATCCGGGAAAAGCCGCCATGCGCAGGAGGTCATATTCGTCGTCGTGACGGTCCGTGGCGATAATTGCTTGCGGACCGCTCACTTCCGAGCCTCAGCAGAGCCTTCGGTTTCGTGATTTGCAGCCACGCCCTCGGAGTTCCCCTTCATCCGGCTTCGCAGAGCCTACTCCAGAGTCCTAATGGATCCTCGGCATCCCTGAAGACAGAGTCTTCAGCCTTCATGCTCTGAGTCTTAATCAGCCGAGTCCCTAATCGTCTGTCGAAGAAGCCTCTGATTGGTTTCTCCAGAACACCTTGCGACACACAGAGTAGGCGTCTTCGACTCTGAGATCTTGATAAGAGGCTCAAATCTCTTGACCGACGAGATTATCGTGCCGTAACGACCACATTGCATCACGGCTCTTGAGCATCTCCAACGTGCCTCTAGTTAGGGCTCTCGGGTCTCTGTTCAGAAGCCTCTGGTCTCGCAATCTGAAGTCTCTCCTCGGATATTTCGCTTGATTCGCCTTCAGAGGCTCCTCAAGGGTCTTAATCGATCCTCGTCTTCCTGAAGACGGAGTCTTCAGCTTACGTACCATTAGAAGGACCCCGAGCTATCATTCTTCTTCTAAGGAAGCCTCCAAGAAGAGTCTTCTTAATGAATCTTCGAAGGACCCCGAGCTATCATTCTTCTTCTAAGGAAGCCTCCAAGAAGAGTCTTCT
>JBHIBK010000158.1:0-4704 GCA_046759065.1 Thermoplasmata archaeon
GAGCTCGTGGACCTCCTCGGAGTCCCCTTCCCTTCCGTGGGACATGATCAGTTCGAGATCGTCACCGCAATGAGTGACCCTGAAGTCCTTGATCAACCCTCCGTCCTTGGCCTCTTGCAGAAGGTTGCAGGCCAAATCCTCGAGGTGCGGATGCGCGACGACGTGCCCCGGGTAGCTTCCTATGTCCGCTTTTATGACTGAGATTGTAGTCTTCGCCATTATCCTCCCCGAGGGGGCATATGCGAGGATACGTATTAAAATGATGCGAGACGCCTCGACACTATCACCCTTGATATCCACAAGGTCAGCTTTAACTTGGCAGGACCTCATTTCTTGAGATGGTTCGTTTGGCTTCCACTTTGTCACCGGTGTGATTGATGGTCAAAAAGGCGTCCAAGAAAACGTCTGGTAAGGCGTCCAAGAAAACGTCTGGTAAGGCGTCCAAGAAGCAGAGGAAGGGGTCCAAGAAGGCCCCAAGGAAGTCGGAGGTCGAAACCGCCGCGGCGAAGATATCCAGAGCTGAAGCTCAACTCAGGCAACTCAGGAAATTGGACGCCGAGACGAAGGACATGGTCAAAAAGCTCTCCGATGCGAAGTTCCATTTCAAGAACAAGGACTACAAGAAGTCAACATCCCTCTGCAACAAGGCGATGAGGATCGGACAGCTCTCCAAGCGCAGGAAGGGAGCGAGGAGCATCATCTCTGATTTGGAAGCCTCAAGAGAGGAACTGAGCAAAGCCGACTATGATATGTCCGAACCATGTGAGATACTCAACGCTGCGGAGATTGCACTTCACGACTCCAACTTCAAGGCCCTCAGAAGCCTCCTCTCCGATGCAAAGAAGAGCATGAATCTGGCCAAACAGACAAGAAAGGTCCAGGAGACTCTCAGGAAAACGAAGATTCTCGTGGACGACCTGAAGAAAAAGGGATCCGTGACCCTCGAGAGCGAGATTCTCTTGAGCGAGGCGGAAGAAGCCATAAGGCTGAAGGACTTGAAAAAGGCCAAAGACTTTGTGAAGGCAGTGAGGAAATGGATAGACATCGAGATCCTGGAGAAGGAGAGACACGAGCTTCTCCTTGCTCAAGACGAGAAGGAGGTATCGGAGAGACTGACAAACCTTTCTCCCCAAATAGGGGAGTATGAGAAATTGGGAATTGACACATCGTGGATGGAGGAGTGCATAAGCGACGCAACGGAAGCGATTGAAGGGGGTGACCTCGTACGGGCGAAGAAACATGTTCTGGAGTTGGAGGAGGCGATACGCAGCCTGAGAGGGTCCTCGATCAGAGCAGCTCGCGATACGATTGACGTAGCGTGGGGAAGAATAGAGGATGCCCGACGGCAGAACGTAGGTGTGCTAGTCGCTGAGAGGTCTCTGAAACAGGCAGAAAGGGCCTTCCTTAGGGGAGAGTACAAAGACTCCATAGATTTCTCCTACTTGGCCATTACCTTCGTCAAGAGATCGCTTTCCCGGATCTCTGCGAAGAAGGCTGATGGGAGAAGCGATGAGGATTACACGCAGGCTCTCATCAATATCGGGAAGATGGTGTCCAAGGAAGTCGAAGCGCCGAAGTCGGCTCCCGAGCCGTCTCCCGAAGGTGAGAAGGTCGTTGACGATTCCATTCTGGAGCTCGAGTCGACCTACCTGACACTCAGAGCCCAAGAAGATCTTGAATCCATCAGGGATGTGATAGAGGATGCCGAATCAGAAGAAGAGGGATTGAACGAAGCAAAGATAATGCTCCGCAAGGCCCATGATGCCTTCAAGCTCGAGAACTACTCAGCCGTTACGGTTCTGGAGCGGACAGTCAGGGACCTTCTCTCGGAGAACAAGTCGAAGAAGACTACGAGTACCGCTTGACTACATTCTGAGATCCCTCAACTTCCCGAAGTCCAGAAGACCAGTCTTCTCTTCTATCGCGTACACCCGGCTCTCATCAGACGACACATCTCTCAGCGGAGGGGATATGAAGTCCAGCGTTGTCACATCCGTGCCTAGGGCGAGCGGTGAGAACGCGGGCAGCACGACCACAGTGGGAGTGACGAGAAAGCACGGGAGCTTCGCGGTAGCACCTATCTTGTCCCTGAGGCCCAGGGAGGGATGCTCGTGTCCCATGACCAGCATGCCCTCCCGGTCGACCTCGTTGTGACCGTGAGCGAAAATGTACCCGCCAAGAACTGACGTCATGGAGAGATCGAGCCCCTTCTTCGATAGGATGGTCTTCAGGAAGTTGTCGTGATTCCCTCGTATGAGCTTGACATCTGCCACACCTGAGATGTAACCCAAGAACTCGGTGACCTCCTCCCACTCTTGGACCAGGTTCTTGGAGAACTCGTGCTTGAAATCCCCATTGATGAGAATCCTGGAAGGTTCGTACGTCCTCAGGAGTCTCTTGAGCCTTTCCATCATCACCTTCTTCTGGAATCTCGGAATCGAGACGCCCTGTTCAAGGAGGGCACCTTCGTACCCAAGATGGAGATCGGCGACCACGAGGAGATCCTCATCCTCCAGGTATAGGGCATGATGCCTGCTGATCTTCATCCCAGGAAGGATTTCGATTTCATCCATCGTCTGTTCATGATATCGCGGTTATATCTGTTTTTGGCTTGCCCAAACTGGAAACGCTGGTGTGTGAGAGAGTTTCACTCAACCCCTGATTACATTTATTACAGGTCCTCGTCCTATGTGGTGTGATGCTTGAGCATCTGCTCGTGAGGGAAGACGCCATCGAGGAGCGCAAGTTTCAGACGTCGATTGCTGAAGAAGCGGCTGGAAAGAGCAGTCTTGTCGTTCTTCCTACAGGCCTCGGAAAGACTGTCATAGCCTGTCTGGTAATCGCGAAGAAGCTCCGAAAAGGCGGGCGGGCACTTGTTGTCGCGCCTACCAGACCTCTCGTGAATCAGCACGCGAACAGCATACGGAGGTTCTTGACGCTGGGAAGTCCTGCTTGCCTGACCGGTCAAGTGTCAAAGAAGAAGCGGTCCACGCTATGGAAGGTATCCAACATCGTCGTCGCAACCCCTCAGGTCGCGGCCAATGATTTGAAAGCGGGGATGATACCGAATGACATCGTTCTCACCGTATTTGATGAGGCTCATCGAGCGGTCGGGAACTACGCATACGTTCCCCTGGCAAAGGGCTTGAGGAAGATATGCCCCGGTATGCTTGTCCTGGGGCTGACCGCATCCCCTGGGCATGAGATGGGGAGAATCGATGAGGTCACGAAGAACCTCGACATCAAGAACCTCATCATGCGCACGAGAGAAGACGAGGATGTCGCACCCTATGTTCAAGAAGTTGACGTCGATTGGCTGGAAGTTTCGCCCTCCGAGATTATGAAAAAGATCTCCAACTATCTCACGAAATTCCTGCACGAGCAGCTGAACACTCTTCGGCGGTATGGATTCCTGCGCAACCGAAAGAACATCCACGTGAGGATACAGGATTTGACGGACGTCAGAAAGCAGATGCATGCGAGGAGCAAGGGAGGGAAGTTCCCGCCCTATCTCTTCCAGGCATCCAGGCGGCTCTCCTTGGCTCAGGTGGCGAACCACGCGATCCTATGCATCGAGAGGCAGGGCGTCGATTCCTTCCTCAAGTTCCTGGAGCCGAAAACGAAAGAGGGCAGGTCGAAGCATGATGCCGCACTCATGAAGGATGTTAGGGTCCAGAGGGCCTTCAAAGCGGCCAAGAACTGGAAGGGTCCCTCTCATCCCAAGATCAAGCCATTGCTGGCAACGATAAGAAATCAGCTTAGGCTCAAGCCAAGTTCAAAGATAATGGTCTTCGCCGAGTTGCGGGACACGGTGGCTCACATTGTCGGTCTTCTCGAGGATATGGAGGTCTCCGTCAAAAGGTTCGTTGGACAGGGCACTCGGGAGGGGAGGAAGGGGATGACGCAGAAGCAGCAGCAGAAGACGCTCGGGAGATTCGAGGGAGGAAGCTTCAACGTCATGGTCGCCACGAGCATAGCCGAGGAGGGTCTCGATGTGCCTCAGGTCGACCTCGTCATCTTTTACGAGCCAGTTGCCAGCGACATAAGGCTCATACAGAGAAGAGGACGAACGGGAAGGGATGCAAGAGGAAGGGTAGTGATTCTGACCACGGATCGGAGTGCAGACGAGAGATATCTCTGGGCGGGAGTCAAGAAGGAGAGGCGGATGAAGCGGCTCGTGGACAGGATAGCATCTGAGACACGCGGAGATGAAGAGTCGTCGGACGAAAGCCCTTCGGATACTGACTCAGAGGAATCTTGGACGCCCAGACCAAAGCAACCGACGCTCGATGATTTTCTGTGAAGCCCGCATCATAATGAAGGGCAAGCTAAACCATCACTATGTCCTTTCTCGCCAAATCCAGAGGCAAATGGACCGGAGGGGATTTGAACCCCTGACCTCCACGTTGCAAGCGTGGCGATCTTCCAGTCTGATCTACCGGCCCTTCTTCCGCTTTACTGCGAGGACGGCATAAATAACTTTTCTCTGCCTCCGTTGGGTCCGATTGTGGCTCCTTCTCGACCCTCGCAATTATCAAGATGCAGATATGATTTAATAGTAGTTAGTACCTATTTATGGTGAGGAGCTGCCAGATAGGAACCGCATCCAGCAAATGTCGAGTACTGCGTTAGAGTGCAGGCCCCTCCTCTGCACCTCGTTTGGTAGCCCCCCCATAGGTTGTTGCGGTGACCTTTCGGAGATTT
>JBHIBK010000159.1:0-4679 GCA_046759065.1 Thermoplasmata archaeon
GTAGTCAAGTTGGCGAAGGGCCAGGGATGACTCATCCTGTATTGCGTTCCCACCGAAGGTGCAGATTCGTCTCGACGTTCATCACATTGGGGCAAAAGCCCTCATGGAAGCCTGAGAGCATCCGTGCGGGCATCGATGCACATCCCCAATCTGGGGAAGTTGTGTCTCACCATTGCCCTACAACCTATGGCCTGGAAGTGATGTTGCCTGGCAAGAAGCCCCCATCAACGCTGAAGCCTTACGCTCAACCTTGTTCCCTCCTTCACTCTCATGTCCTTCATGTCGCTGACATTCATGCCTATCCACCTCTCCTGAACAGGTCCTGCCTCAGCGACAAGCGTTTTCTCTCTTCCCCTGTGTTCCAGCGTCACATCCTCTCCTCGCTTCACTCCCAAGTCGTTCAGAGTTCCAACATATAGCCTGACCGTTCCTCTCACAGTCTCGGCGGACTCCCTGACAGCAAGGCTTCTGGTCGATTCGTACCTTCGAGCCAGGGAAGGGTCCATCTTCCTGAGTTCGCGGACCACGCGTCCTCTCATCTCAGTTGTGGTCTCCGTCTCGGATTTGCCGATTTCGGCGACAATTCGCCTCGCCGTCTTTCGGGGGACGCCTGCTCTGCGTAGCGAGCTCACGAGCTTTTTTCGGTTGAACTTTTCTTCATGACCCGCCCGTTTCGTTACCAGCACTCATCTCAACTCCCTTTGCACGATTGCTGGAAGTCTCGAATCGACTCTGTGGAAAGGAACGCCATGTCGGTATGAGTCATTGCGCTTCTGACCGCTGCCAGACCAGGACTTCCCGAGCCGGCGGCTTCGCCCGAGTCGTGCTCGAATCTGAGCATTCTCGCGGTTGGTGCAAGCCTCTCACCAACCGAGCTCGATCTGGTCCAGTCCATTCTTCGTCCTCACAAACAATCTGTACTTGTTCTGCTCATCGTCCTCAATCGAAAACCTGTACCCTCCCAGGAACCCCTTCCGAACTCGGCGCACTTCGTGCAATCCGATCTGGAAGAATTCCTTGAGTCTCTTCCTTTGAATCCTCTTGTCCTTCCTGTTGACTGCCTTTTGCACGGGACGGGGGGGGGTGGGGGGAGAGCCGGCGATGGGAGGGGACACAAGTATCCTCTGCAGCGGTTCTCTGATGAAGACGAGACGCCTGTTGGTTACGTGGAGCTCTCCCTCGCCTCCCAGGAAGACTGTTCTGCCGCCCAGAAAACCGAGTCTTCCTCGTTCTCGAACCTCGCAGAACGCTTGGTCCTCCTTCATGATGGTTTGTTCGTCAGGGGCCAGAATCAGGTTCCCCTTCTCGTCGTAGACCTCGCCTCTTCCTTCTTCGCCGCCGATCCTAAATGTTATCACCCGTCGTCCTTGAACGATTCCTTGAGCGCTTTCCCGCGCGAGATGAAGCCGCTTCAGTGGATTCCTTCGATAGCTCCTTCTCCGAACGGACACTGCTAATCCCGCTCATCTTCATGAGCAATGACCTCGCATCCTCCGGAGAGCGTAGTAGGAAGTTGGCCCGGGAGGCACCCGGCCCGATCTTAATTGAGTATGCTGACTCGGGAAGGACGGCAAAAACGTCCTCGTCGGTCTCGTCATCCCCTGCGGCTAGCACGAAATCCCACTTCCCCCTTGAC
This sequence comes from Thermoplasmata archaeon, assembly GCA_046759065.1. Classification (GTDB taxonomy): domain Archaea; phylum Thermoplasmatota; class Thermoplasmata; order RBG-16-68-12; family JAGMCJ01; genus JAGMCJ01. Next base: position 1,637 of record JBHIBK010000159.1, read on the forward strand.
ATCCAAGACAAGAATGCACGCCCCTTGTTGATCTCGGAGCTCCTGACCTCCACCACCTTGTTGCTTTCCAGGATGTTGAGGTTCAGGTGGCTAGTGAGGTTGAGGAGTGTGTCGGCAAGTTCCCTCGCTCTGAAGATGCCCTGTTCTGGGTCGGCGTTTCTGTAGTGCCATGCCAATGAGAAGTCCTTCTCCTCCAGGAAGGATCCGGGGGTCCTATCCGCATGAAGCTCCATCACTGGCTTGATTGCCTTCTTCCAACGTGATTCGAGTGATTTGATCGTTCTCCAGTCCTTCCCCTGCTCCCGCAACCAGGCACCATGCTCTGCTACCAGTCCCGCGTTCAAATCGCCAAGCCATTTCTCTAGGGCTTTCCTTTCTCTTCCGCTCACGATGACAATCTCGTTTCTCTCATCCCGAGAGAGGTCTTCGAGGATGCCCAGAAGGTCGTCATCCGGTACGGCTGCTTCCGGTTCATCGGTGAAGGGCACTAGGGTTCCATCATAGTCCAGAAGCAGCAACCGCCTCTCGCTCTTCCGGTAGTCCGAGAGCAGTTCATCGGTCACGTCAGCGGTAATCTCTTTCGATGCAGACTCCCTGCGGATGCCCGCCCCTGTCTCAAGAGCGTGGACGAAGTCATTTACCCATCGATCCACATCATGCAACCGCAACCGTTCCTGCATGGCTGCCATTCGCGTCGCACGCTCATCCTCTTCCATAATCAGAGCCAACTTCATGGCTGCCGCCATCTCCTCGATGCTGTTGGGATTCACTATGATTGCCTCCCCGAGCTCGCTGGAAGCTCCAGCCATCTCGCTCAGAACCAAGACCCCGTTTTTGTCCGTCCTGCTCATCACGTACTCTTTGGCTATGAGGTTCATTCCGTCCCTAATCGGTGTCACGACCGCGACATCTGCTGCGGCATAGAGTGCAACGAGATTGTGGAAGGGCACCGAGCGATACAGATACCACACAGGAGTCCAGCCAACTGTCCCGTACTTCCCATTCACTCTCCCAACGAGCTCATCCGTCTGTTTCTTCAGCAACCTGTAGCGCTCCACTCTAGTCCTCGAGGGTACAGCCACAAGAATGAGCGTCACATTCTCCCGATACTCTTTGTTCTTTCCGAGGAACAGATCGAACGCCCTGAGGCGCTGAGGGATTCCTTTTGAATAGTCCAAGCGGTCAATCGACAAGAGAATCCTTCGGTCTCCCACCTTTCTGTGGATCTTCTCAATCTCCTTCTCGACTTCCGCGCTCTGGGCAGATTCCGCGAAACGTTCGCAATCTATGCCCATGGGGAAGGCGTCCACCCTTACCTCGCGGTTCTTCAAGGTAATCCTGCCCAAGGTATGTTCATGACCCAAGAGGCGGTGAACGCTCTGGAGGAAGTGCATCGCGTAGTCATGGGTGTGAAAGCCCACGAGGTCGGCTCCCAGCAGTCCTTCGAGAATCTGCTTCCGCCAGGGGAGCAGACGGAAGACCTCACTAGATGGAAAGGGGATATGGAGGAAGAATCCAATCTTCACGTCGGGAATCCTCTCTCTCACAATCTTCGGTAGAAGTAACAGATGATAGTCATGAATCCATATCGAATCGCCGGGCCTTGCGATCTCGGCCAGGACATCGCAGAACTCCTCGCTCACCTCTCGGTACTTGCTCCATAGAGTGCTCTCGAACGCGGCGGATTCGGGAAAGTAGTGAAAGAGAGGCCAAATGGTCCTGTTACAGAACCCGTGATAGTGTTGCTGAACCTGCCTCTGAGAGAGGAATACCGGATAGCAGTTCCGGGAGGCTAGTTCCTTCTTGATGTCGTCCCTCATCTCTTGGATTCGTTCACTGGCAATCCCAGGCCACCCCACCCAGAGAGTCTGGTTGGACTCATGAAAGGAGCTCAATCCTGTGGCAAGCCCGCCCACGCTGTCCTTGAATCGAAGCTCACCATCTCTCATCTCAACTCTTGATGGTAGCCTATTGGACACTATCAGCAATTCGCCTACGGTATCACATCCTCCCGTGAAAGCCTGGACGATCAACCAATGCGGATGCACACGGTAGTCATTCCCATTGTCCGAATGCAGGGACCCATGGGTGCTGGTTGCAGTCCTGCCCTCCATGAATCGGAAGGGATTCCTCTTCCTTAAGACTTCCCTTTCGAGAAGCAGTGCCTCTCTTGAGGCTACTCCTGCCTATTGCCGACATACAATGCTCCTCTGAGCTGGATTGCCGCCACGGCTCTTCGGAGGCGCGCGGTCGGTCTACTTCTTTTCCTGAGCAGGAATGGTTATCGGTTTGGCGCACTTAGGGCACGGTGCCTTCACGCCGCCAGCCTCTTCGGGGGCGGTCAGATCTGTTCCGCATTCCGGACACTCAAATTCTATCATGCACGCTCACCGGAGCATCGGCACTTAACTCTTCTCTGACAGAACCCTTAATCCTCATCCCCTTGCTGTTGTAGTCTGCGAATTCCCTTGCCCTCTTTCTCGGATTCTGAACGCCAGAACCTTTAAGTTGTCTCGGTACCTTGAAGAGGAAGATGGTGAGCAAAGTCGATAGACGAATCATCGAGCTTCTCCAGGAGGACGCTAGGATGCCCATCACCCAGATAGCGAAGGAAGTGAACATGAGCGAGAACGGGGTGAAGTACAGGCTGGACAAGCTAGAACAGAAGGGTGTGATAAGCAGATTCTCCATACTCATCGACCCGAAGAAGCTGGGCAAGAAGGTAATGGCTCACTTCAGCATCGAGTTCACTCCCGACGAGATGCGACGGAACATCAGTCTTCTGACGAGGATTCCAGAGCTCATCAAGATATATCACACGACCGGGGAGTACTCGATCATGGCGATCGGCCTGTTCGACTCGAACGAGGAGCTCACGAAGTTCATCAACAACACACTGCTCGTGGACTTCTCGGTGCAGAAGTACGCCGTGGATGTGGTCACGAAGCAGTACAAGGACAGCATCTACATGATCTAGCGGCATCTCGTACCGTGACCAGAATATTGATATAGAAGGAAGACTAAATTGAGTCGCTACGACGCA
>JBHIBK010000160.1:0-4650 GCA_046759065.1 Thermoplasmata archaeon
ACACCAGAGAGGGGAGCCTCTTTGTCAGGAGCAGGAAGGGGGTGGCGCATGCGTCCGCGCAGATGTTCGGCGACTCGATCATCATCATCGGCGGAATGGCTCCCAATCCAACAGATGACATAGACCACTCCACCGGCTACGCAGCCGCCAACGAGGGCAAGACGGCAGGTGCTCGGCAGGCGATATTCATCGATGCACACAACTGCATGGAGAGGGGCAGCGGACTGGTCCTCTTCGGTTCTCGGGCCGCTCAGGACGTGGTGGAATCCTCGGGGGACGTCTCCAAGAAGGTCGTGGAATCGAGGACGGAAGGAATCCTGATGGGAATCGCCCAAGAATCTGGGTTCGCGGGTGAGAGAGACGGTCTCGGGAGGATGGGGATTCAGACGATGGTCGTGGAGACGAATGGCCAAAAGGTCGCATATATGCTGTACGATGGCAACAACATGGTTCCTGGCTTGAGAGAGAGAATCCTGGCGGCAGCGCGTGGTCTCGTGGACGACGCAGAGGTCCTCACCACGGACAACCATTCGGTGAACGCAACGATAGGCGGCTACAATCCCGTGGGAGGGAAGATCGATCATGACCTCATTGTGAGAAAGTCCAGGAGTGCGCTTGAGAGGGCCCTAGACGATCTCGAAGAGGTCGAGGTGGGGGCGGAAATGGGAACCATACACGGGTTCAGGGTATTCGGTCATCAAAGTGCCGCGAGGCTGGCCACCGTCGTGAGCTCCACGCTCTCAACATTGAGGATGAACACATTCTACAGTCTTCTCGTGGCCTTCACCCTCTCTGGCGTCGTTTTCCTCCTTCTCGAGCTGTTCTACTAGAGGTCGAGAAAGAACCTGTGAACCCGGGAATCGCCCGAAAGCTCGGGATGGAAGGCTATGGCCAGGAGATTCCCTTGCTGCGCCATCACCACATACTCATCCAGCCTTGCCACGACCTCGCAATCCCCCCAAACCTCTGTTATCGCCGGGGCCCTTATGAAGACCCCTGGAAAGGCATCTTCGAAGAGGGAGAGGTCGAGTTCCACCTCGAAGGATTCCCTCTGTCTCCCGAAGGCGTTTCGTACGACCTTCATGCCCATCAAGGAGAGGAGCTTCGTGTCGGTCTTCCTAACCTCCTCGTCCCCCGCCTTGGCCATTAGGATGCAGCCAGCACAGGTCCCCATCACGGGCATGCCCTCTTGCCCTCTTCTCACAATCACGTCCCTGAGCTCCTGCTTGTCAATGAGCCTGGATATCGTCGTGCTCTCTCCGCCAGGGACTATGAGAGCGTCGATCCCTTCCATCTGCTCTCGGTTCTTGACCACGACGACGTGTCCTTTCCGTCCCGAGTCCCGAAGTGCCTGGTTTATCATCTCAACATGCTCGGACACAGCTCCCTGGACGGACAATACGCCGACCTTCATTGCAGCTTACTCCCATCGTATGATGAGGTCATCGACTTCCAGGCGGGCCCTTATCCTGTCGCTTTCAGCCGGATATCCAATCGGAAGCAGAGCGACGATCGTGAAGTTGTCTGGAACCTCGAGAATGCTCCGAACCATGGCGGCATTGAAGTATCTCACCCAGCATGTTCCCAGCCCCTCTTGATGAGCCAGGAGGGTTATGTGGTCGATGATTATCGCGACGTTGAGGAAAGCGTTTAGCGTGTGCGCGATCCTGTTCTCCAGTTCGCTAGTCCCCTCCCTTCTCTCTTTGAAATCGGAGAAGTCCATATCGTCGATCATTCCCGCCTCGACGAGCGGCTGATAGCTGGAATAGGACCCCAGGCGACCGTACTCGCCCAAGTCCGCAAGACAGACGATGACCATCGGGGAGGCGGCGATCCATCCCTGATTCGATGCCTGGGAAAGCCGCTCGACTTTTCCCTTCTCAGCGACGACCATGAAACGCCAAGGCTGGACATTGTTTCCTGAGGGTGCCCATCGTGCCGTGTCCAGAATCCTCTCGACGGCCTTTCTGGGAACCTCCCTGTCCTCGAATCGCCTGATGCTCCTCCTGTTCCTTATGGCTTCAGTGAGTTCCATGGCTATCGAATCGAGATTGGTGCGGGGCAATTAAAGGATGTCGCTCTACGCGATCCTCTTTCCGAATCCATCTGGCGTTGGACTGTTGTCGTAGACCTCTTCGATGCTGAAAATGTAAGCGGGCCTTCCCTTCCTCTGATCCTGAGGAGTGTAGTGGAAGCTATCGTGCACACGGTTGACCAAGTGGCGGTAGTCCGAATCCGTGTGTATCTCAATCTCGCACCTCAGCTCGAAGCTGATGTTGGGCGGGCGGTAGAAGACGAGGCAAGCCCTGCGCGAAGACTGAACGTTCGACCACGTATGTTGCGACGAGTGAGGCACATTGGCAGCGAGTTCGAGAGTGGACATCTTGGTGAAGTCCAGGCGCTCCCTCGCCTCCTTGGGATCGAAGTATAGGACCTTGAGAAGAACTCGCATCCCCCTGGCTTGGTAACCTTCGAAGAACTCTCTCTTGTCCTTCTTCGACTCGACCTTGTCGAATTCAACATCTCCCTTCTCAATGTGCAGGGAAAGCCTCTCCACTGCATCATTGAGGAACCGCTCTTTCACGACATAGCCCGCCCCCACTATCTTTGCGTTCACGTCCAGCGTTCCGTCATGGGCCAGGGAGGCTGTCGCAAGAGCGGGATTGTGTCTCGTGCTGTCGAGAAAGAACTTGTTCATGTCCACTTTCTCGCCATTCAAGATTCTGAGGAACGTTCTTCTCCGCGGGTAGTAGTTCCACGTGAGAAAGTTCTCAGGAAGCTCAACCATGGCAATCATCCCGTTCCGTAGATTACTCCGCAATCCTTCTCAGACCCTTTGGGTATCTTTCTCTCGCGAAGCCCACATAGATGTTCTTGAAGTTCGTCCATTGCCCTTTGTATTCCTCTGATATCTCTCCTATGATCTTGGCGGGGATCCCAACGGCGATCTTTTCGGAAGGAATCTCCTGTCTGTTGGACACGACGGCCCCCTCGCCGATGACCGCCCATTCACCGACTTGAGCGTAGTCGCTGACCGTGGCGGACATGCCAATGATTGCGAAGTCGCCTATCCTGCAATTATGAATCGTGGCATTGTGTCCTATGGTCACATACTTCCCGATGATGCATTCTTCTTCGGGCCTCGCGTGAACAACGCAGTTGTCCTCGATGCTCGTGTTATCTCCTATCTGGATGAGACCATAGTCGCCTCTTATCCTTGCACCAGGAGCAACGAAACAACCCTCTCCGATCACAACGTTGCCTATGATGGTCGCGCTGTCACAGATGAATGAGGACCCTCCTATAACGGGTTTTCTCCCCTCGAACTCATACAGCGTCATTGTCTCACACGGATGATTCGGTCCCGAACCAATTTGAGCAATGCAACATCCGAAATAACAGTTTCCCTTTGGGAAGGGCGAGGCTGCCCGAGGACCAATCGTGCTCGGGGGAACTCGCCTCCCGCCCTATTTGGGGTGTTCAAGCCATAATGCCAGACTACAATGTGGAAACCGCAACACGCGAGAGTTAAGGTCTCCCTCTCACCTGGTGTTCTAGCACACCTATCTGGGAGCCCAGAGGAGAGTCCAAAATGAAAGAAGCTCTAACACCACGACATAGGCAAGAATGCCTACCCACATCTTCCATCTGGAGCGAGAGAATTGCGAAACGCCCCACAAGATGAGAGGGATTCCCACAGCGAGTTCGAGACTCCCCTCAGCGTACAACTGCTGCATGAGGACAAGAATCCCGAACAGAACGAATAGCACACCAAGACCCAAAGGAAGAGTGAAGACGAGAACTTCCTCCAATCTGTGCCCTCTCATGGATGGGATCAATCGTATGGAAATCAGGAGAACACCCAGGGCAGCCCACATCACGGTCACCAAAGCCTCCTGGATGGAAATGCTTTCGATGGATTGCCATACGGCAGCGCCCACTAGAACTATGATTGCTGCTCCCACCCCCGCAAAGATCAGTTGGCTCATGTTTTCCACGGGTCGAGCGCTTTCGTAGCCGTACAAGAATGCGGAAAGCCCCAGTATCATCCAAATTGGGGCATCGTATTGAGTCCATGGTAGAAGGCCTGGCAGGAACGCGATTGCCCCTCCAGTTAGAGATAGGAACACGCCCCCAGCCACAGCCAGCTCGTCTCTGAATCTCCTTGGAATTGGTCCGGGAAGCAAGATGAGGGCAAAAAAAGGTGCCATCACAAAGAAAGCATACGTATAGAGCATGACTTCCAGAGTGCGGGTCAAGAAGATTTTCAGTGTCACGGCGAGATACACGCCGAGACATGTGCCGAAAGCCAAGATTGCCATCCTGGACCGGTAACTGTCCTCTCGCAAGGCAGGAGTGCCTGCCGCGAGAAGAGCTATGACAAAACTGGAGCCCAAAAGGAGAATGCCGCAGAAGAGAGGGAGCACCAAGATCTGGAGCGCGGCCATGACAATAAGCACTCCCGCAGCCATGAAAACGGGTCCTGCGCTGGCAGGTCTCAGTCTCTGGGAAGGCGGAGGCGTGACAATCTGCCCTGCCAGGGGAACGGTGTTTGAACAGTTGGGACAGACAGTGTAAACGTCCTTGGCTCCAGACTCGGTCTGAACCAGGAAATTGAACGAGCATCGAGGGCATTGAACTTGTACGAGA
>JBHIBK010000161.1:0-4638 GCA_046759065.1 Thermoplasmata archaeon
CATGAAAGGCCTCACCGTCCGCAGGAATGAGACTCACCTCTATGACATCAATCTGCAAAAGGCGGTCAAGGTCGCTGGAAACGTTGTCGCCGAGAACACCGGAATAGCGCAGAATCAAATCAGGATATATTTCGACAGGGGAGACGCGAGGATGGCGGTGTTGACCGACATGGACGGTGACTATTCGCTCTATGTGCCAAAGGGGGAGTACGACATCTGGGTCAGCCAGCAGAACTTCGTCTACATGGAGAAAAGGGAGATGACGGATGATACGACTATGGACATCTCCCTCGGGACGGGGATAACCGCTTCCAATACCGTCTACGAGGACCTGAACCTCAACGAGGCGGTCGATGTCGGAGAGGAGATCGAGGATGTTGAGGTGGCCATCACCAACTCAAAGGGTGTGACGTTGAAGTTTCTGACCGATGGAGCGGGGAGATTCACGGGTCCCCTTCCCGACAGCGGGCAGTATGGGATCATCCTCTCAAAGAAAGGCTATTCCAGCAAGCAACTCGGACCCCTGACGGTTTTGGGGATCGTTGAGTTCGAACCCATATCCCTCATCTCACTCTTTGTTGGTCTGCAGGGCTCAGTCAAGATGAACGGTGAGGCATTCACGCGGCAATCGCTTGAGATAAGGTTCGATTCGGCCAGCACGGGCGCGATTTCCGACACGGTCTGGACCACCCAGGGGGAGTTCCAATTGTCCCTCCGTCCCGGGAAATACGATGTGGTAATCGACGAGCCCGTTGGCGGGTCGGAGGGTGAGAGATATCAGCTCGTTGCCCCCATGGAACTCAAGCTGGAGCCTACGGACCGCCCCGTCGAGATTGAGCTCTCGGTCACGAACAGATTCCTGGTCACGGGGAATATTACCCTCGAGGGAGTCCTGGTGGCTTCCAATATCACGATTTCAGGCAAGGAGAGCAAGCACATTGAACTCCCGAGCGGGAACTTCTCGTTCTACTTGCAGGAGGGCGGTTATACTATCATCGCGGTGGCCAGAATCAACGGGACGGAATTCATGAGCGTCGAGTCTCTCACTGTCTCGACCCCGCTTACGCTGGATATGGAGCTTCAACCCAAAACTCACGTGACTGGAAGGGTGCGCTACGACGGCAGGGAATTCGTGGAAAGACTGAATATAAGCTTCTTCTCTGAGAGCGGTGACCTAATCGATAGAGTGAACACGACCGCAGCGCTGTACGGTATCGATCTTCCGCCTGGTAGCTACGTTGTGGAGATCGATCATCCTGGGAACGCCACGATCGACGGACTGCTGAAGTTCGTGAGGTACCAATTCTCGGGAACTCTTCTTATCACCGAGGGACTTTCCGAGAAGACCTACAACATGGATCTGATCAGGGTGTTCGATAATGTAACGCTCTCGGGTCGGGTTCTCTATCACGGCCAGGGAATGGATACTGAGGCAACGATATCGGCTGATTCACAGACTGCCATGAATGCAACCTTCCAGTCACAACCAGATGGCACGTTCAGTCTGTCCATAGCTCCAGGGCAATACAGCATATACATCCACAAAAAAGAGGGCCATCTGGCCTTCCTCGGCACTTTCGAGATACTGTTTGGGGAGGATGCTGATTATGATTTCGAGCTGACGGAGTCATACAGGGTCTCTGGTGTCGCGAGCTATCAGGACGGGCTACACCAGAGGACATCTATCTTCATCCTCGGAGATGGGAGCTATTACATCGACTCGGACGACCAGGGCTATTTCGAGGTCTATCTCCCTCCGGGCCCGTATGAGGTCAATGCGTACGCATATGACTACGAGGATGGCAAGCTGACGAAGTACACCACGATTCATGGCCTGGACGTCGATGGCACCGAGGTCATCTCTCTTACGCTTGAAAAGGAAGTCGACAGAGGCGTCGAGGTCAGTTGGAGCCTGAACCAGAAGAGGAAGATAGACGGGGGGGAGAGCGTCACGTACACGATTTCCATCGAGAACATGGGAAATGTGCCGGACGACTTCGATATAGTGGGACTTCCGCCCAGGGATGGGTGGACGTTCGAGTTCAGCCCATCGAGTGTCTCCCTCGGAACGGGAAAGCAATCCTCAGGCTCATTCGAAGCCACGATTGCGGCTCCCGTGGATGCTCTCGTGGATCATGCCCCCGTCAAGATACTGGCGACCTCGGTCAACGACCAGAACGCCAACGATGAGGTCATTGTCGAAATCGAGATACAGCGGGTATGGGGAATAGAGTTGTGGGTTTCTGGTGACACTCCCTCCTTCGACGGAACCTACCTGGACCTCTTCGTGAATCTCACGAACTCCGGAAACGGTGCGGACAGCTATTACATCGAGATCATAAACCTCGGGGACATAGAGGACGAAGGCTGGGCAATCGGGCTTAGAAATGAGACCTCGCACCAGACGGCCCACAACATGATCGGGTTCAACGTGAGCGCCAACTCAACGTCCACGTTCGGTGTCAGGCTCATTCCGCCAAGGAAGGTCACGAACCAGACGGTCATCATCTACGCACATTCCCAAGAGAACAGGGGAAATGATGCAATGATTTACCTGGATGTCGCATCTCCGACAGCCGTGGTCGTGGGCGAGCATATGTTCGCGGACGGTCCAAATGCCTACAATGAACCTCTCGAGGACTACGTGAGCTATCTCCTGGTCGGGGTCATCGTAGCTGGTCTGGTGGCGGCGTTCGCGTACCTCAGGAGGAGGAGGAAATGAAACGGGTCATCCTGTCGTTCTTGATTCTGTCCTCTTTCCTCATGCTGGTTCCGAACGCGGCCTCGCAAGATGTCGCTATCAATATCGAAGGTCCCAGGGTCATGCCCGTCGGCGGCCAATCTCTGTTCAACATCAGTGCCACGGGCGGACCTGCCGAGCAGGGCGGGACCTACAACATCACCGCCTTCCTCCTAGGAGACAATCTGACCGGAGCCGAGCCTTCCCCTGGAAGTGTGTTCAAGAACGTCACGTCTGAGCCCTTTTGGGAGATTAACGTGACCGTTCCGTATGCGGCACAGACCATGACATTCGTCGTCAACGTCACATCGGACCTTGGGAACGAGAGCGATTTCAAAGAAGAGAGGATCAAGATAAGGGTCGTCGGTCCCATTGTTCTTAGTGCGGAGATCTCCAACCCGCTGGAATACGAGCTCAAGGAGGTTCCCGTGGACTTCTATGTTAGGGTTCCTGGTGAGTCACAGGACAGACTTGTGGGAAGCGCCACGATCGAATCCATCACTCCAGGGGCCAGTGAGTACGCATCCTTGGACTGGGTGATCGCGAATCCCGATCCCGGTGAGTACAGGCTCACTGTTGTTGTCGATCTCGATAGGGATGGTGTCATCAATGAGAACGCGGGAGACTCTGTGGCGGTCTCCTATTTCTATGTCGGAGGGGGTGTGAATCTCGTGACATACGCTCTGGCGAGTCTTCTGATTCTCCTCATATTCCTTTCCGTGAGCTGGCTCCTGACGAAGCCCAGAAGAAGACCCTAGAGCTTCTCCGCCAGACTGTCCAGTTTTTCCTCGAGCGATTTTCCGTAGGAAGCGACCGCGACCTCCCCTCTCGTCCTTTCCAGCAGTCTCCGTGCGATGTCCTGCTTCCTCTTTATCGCGAGGAGTCCAGCGGGGAAGTCGAACCTCATCAGCATCGTGAAAATCTCCTCCATCTGATGAAGATGCCTATTGGCGGCCTTCGTGTCTCCCTCTTTCAGAGCGTCCAGCGTGAACCGCCTGAGCTCGCCGACCACATCACCTAGGCCCATCAGGTATGCCTTGTCCGTGACCTCAAGATCACCAGGGGTTGGCAGGGGCCTCTCATTGATTATCGAATAGAGGATGCTCACCTCAGAGAGTTCCTGATGGGCGTTCTCGATGTACCCAGCGTGGTAGACGTCCAGATGATCCTGAAGAGCGGAGGAGAGCTCTCCGTTCCGCTCGCGAACCTCCCGCAGAAGGTCTTCAACATCCTCACGGAGATGGATACGCCTGACCCCATCGCCCGCCAATCTCGCAATGGTCCTGGAGGACTTGAGAGCTAGTTCTCTCACGGCGTCCTTCTCGTCCAATCTGGCCTCAATCCCCTCAATGATTCCTTCTAGATTCTCCATGCGAGTGGCATAGCTCCCGAGCATAAGGATTTTTGTCTTCCAAAGGGGCAATCGATATTTTGATTAGGAGCAATCTCATTAGCTGGAGTGCTTCTAGAGCGGGAGGAGGAGTTAATGCGGATAAGATCCTGGGAACCAGATCTGGATAGTGGGCCTTTCGTTCGTCCGTTCTGCATCGCTGTGGCTCTGACGATGATATTGCCGGTTGCATTCGCAGCCTTTCATTCGGAGCCTGAGAAACGAGCGGTATTGGATGGGCCAGAACCCAATCAAGAACTGTTCATCTTGCAGGTTACAAACACACTGAACGTTCCACGGTCGAACGAGGTTGTGCGCTACACGGTGACCCTTGACAACTTCCGCCTTCTCGACCCGACAAGCTTCCAGGTCAGGTCCGCATCAACGGGAGAGGAAGTGCTCTCAGGACATCTGGAATCCACCGTGGAGAGGTATCCCACCAATTTCGTACATAAGATGGACATCGTGTTTCAGGACGATTTCGGTCCCCTTGAGACGAAGAACTACA
>JBHIBK010000162.1:0-4567 GCA_046759065.1 Thermoplasmata archaeon
GTAGGCGTAGGGCAGAGTATGTATCGCATCGAAGACTACGTCGCGGTCAACACGTCGGTTACGGCCAAGCTGCTTCAGAGGCTCGTGGACGGCGAATCCGATGTGAAGCGGCTGGTCGTCGCCTCCTCCATGAGCATCTATGGCGAGGGCGGCTATCGTTGCCCGGACTGCGGAGTGGTACATCCCGCGCTTCGGAGTGAGGAGCAGCTGAAGAGACATGAGTGGGAGCTCCGATGTCCTTGGTGCCAGACAGAGGTTGAGCCGATCCCGACCTCAGAGTCAAAGCCCCTGGCCCCGACATCCATCTACGCCATCACCAAGCGGGACCAAGAGGAGATGTGCCTGACCATCGGCCGGGCATACGGGATTCCGACCGTGGCCCTCCGCTTCTTCAACGTCTACGGGCCCCGCCAGGCGCTCAGCAATCCCTACACAGGCGTCTGTGCCATCTTCCAGAGCCGGATACGGAATGATAGGGCGCCGATAATCTTCGAAGATGGACACCAGACCCGAGACTTTGTGTCGGTCCACGACGTGGTCCGGGCGTGCCTCCTCGCTGCGGAGAGATCCGCGGCGGTGTACCAGGCCGTCAACGTGGGCTCTGGCAGGCCCGCCTCGGTCATCGACATCGCCAGAGTGCTGTTGAAGCTCTACGGGAAGGAGCTGTCGCTACAGGTGGAGAACACCTACCGCGCAGGGGATGTGAGGCACTGCTTTGCAGACATCTCTAGAGCGAAGGAACTTCTCGGCTATCAGCCACAGGTCCCTCTCGAGGAGGGGCTGCGGGAATTCGTGGAGTGGAGCCGCGATCAGGAGGCGGAGGACCGCCTCGAAGAGGCACACCGGGAGCTTGCGGCGAGGGGGTTGGTGGAAAAGTGACGGGAACCCTCCTCGTGACGGGAGGTGGCGGGTTCGTCGGATCCTATGCCGCTCGCTTCTTCGCCTCCCAAGGTTGGAAGGTGATCGCGTTCGATAACCTCTCTAGGGAAGAGCTGCTGGGCGGCAGAGGTGGTCCAATTCCGCCAACGTACAACTGGGAGCGCCTTCGACGGGAGGACGACGTATCACTCGTCAGAGGGGATGTTCGCCAATTGCAGGATATCAGACCCGTCGTGGAGAAAGCGGATGCGATCATCCACGCGGCCGGCCAGGTAGCCGTCACCACGAGTCTCGAGGACCCTCGGGCAGACTTTGAGGTGAACCTGCTGGGTACCTTGAACGTCCTTGAGGCCGCTAGACTGAGCGGGTCGGACCCAAGCGTTCTCTTCTGCTCGACGAATAAGGTGTACGGAGACAACGTCAATCGGATTCCAGTGAGGGAGGAGGGGTCGCGCTACGTGTTTTCAGAACCAGCCTATATGAAGGGCATTCCGACGGACTTTCCCGTCGACTCCTGCGGACACACGCCGTACGGAGTGTCAAAACTCGCCGCCGACCTCTACGTGCAGGACTATGCTCATACTTATGGACTGAAGACAGACACCTTCCGCATGTCGTGCATCTATGGGGAGGGGCAGTCCGGAAACGAGGACCAGGGGTGGGTGGCGCATTTCACTCTGAGCATGCTGCGGGACAAGCCGCTCACCATTTTCGGCGATGGAAAGCAGGTTAGAGATGTCCTGCACGTCGAAGACCTTGTTCGGGCCTTTCGCGCGGCCCTCGAATCCGACAGAACGTCGCGAGGCGGTGTATTCAACATCGGCGGCGGCTCGGAGAATACGCTCTCACTCCTCGAACTCCTCGATCTTGTGAGGGAATTGACCGGAAAGGAGGCTTCTCTCTCTTTCTCGGATTGGCGTTCAGGGGACCAGAAGGTGTATATCTCCGACATATCGCGTGCTGAGACCGTCCTCGGCTGGAAGCCGAGCATCTCACCTCGAGAAGGCGTGGCTCGCCTCATTCGCTGGTACACATCAGAGTTCTTGTCATGAATGTAAACATGTTTTGCACAGGATGATGGCTACGACTTTCGACATGATGAGAATGCGGCCATGAGCACCGTCGTCATTCGATCAGAGAGCAGTTGATGAGTGGCTTCTCATCTTGGGAAGGAGCGGGCCCAGGGAAGAAACTCATCCACCGGCTTAGCGATGAATATCCTCGACACGTAAGAGTAATATGCACGCCGCTCCATAGCCGCCAGCCATCCTTGAAAATCTCTATAGTAGTCCCAGCTCGTGACGAAGAGCGGAATCTGAGGTCCCTGATTCCAAGACTTGTCAATGTCTTGGAAAGCCATTTCGGAGGGGAATCGTATGAGATCATCATCGTTGACGATAACAGTTGTGACGGGACTGCCGAAGTTGCATCCGCTTTTGCATCGTCAAACGGCGCGATTCGATTGATAAGGAGGACGTCCAATCCCGGTTTCGGAGAGGCGGTCAAGGCAGGCCTTCTCGTGGCAAAGGGAGAGATCGTGGTTCCCTTCATGGCCGACCAGTCCGACGACCCTGAGGACATACCCAAGCTGGCGAGGGCAGTTGAAGAGGGCTGCGATGTAGCCTATGGATCCCGCTTCCTTCCCGGCTCTTCCGTAAGGAACTACCCGCGCCTGAAGCTTCTCTACAACAGGGTCTACAACAGACTCCTCCGTCTTGCCTTCTCTCTACCTCGTGAAGACATCACCAACGCGTTCAAGGCCTACCGAGGGGAGGTTCTCGAGACTCTTGGTGTCCAGACACTCCGGTCCCACGATTTCGACCTCACGGCAGAGCTCCCTGTAAGGGCGCATCTCGCCGGTTTCTCCAGCACGGAAGTGCCGGTATCGTGGCGCAATCGAACTGCAGGCGTGCCCAAGCTGAAGGCGGCTAGAAAAGGTATGATCTATGGATTGTGCCTGCTTCGGCTCTTCTTCTTAGGAATATTCCAGGGATTGCGGGGCCTTACGTCAGGAATGGCGGCACGGAAGGGATCCAGACTCCGTACCCTGCTGGCAGGCATCATGGGCGCGGTTGCCGTGCTCGCTATTCTCGCGCTGGGAGAATACGGTTCCGTCTTCGAGCGACTGTGGTCCGTGAACCTGGCGCTGCTCCTCCTCGCCTCATCCCTCTACATGGCGGCCTTCCTCTTCAGGGCCTGGCGTTGGAGCCTTCTCCTCAGCGCTTCCGGATACCCTACTACACGGGCTCCCATCCTGTCGAGTACCTTCCTCGGTTGGATGACAAACGTGGTGACACCGGGCCGATTCGGGGATTTACTGAGCTGTATGGCCCTGAAATCCACCGAACGAATCCCGTTCGGTGCCTCCCTGGGAACCCTGCTCTTCTCTCGCCTCTTGGATCTGGGAATTCTGACCGCCATCCTGGTCCTGGGTTTCGGGCTCCTGCCCGAGCTAGGCATTGTAGGTTCCCTGATCCTCGTTGCTCTGGGCCTCACCACTCTGATCGGTCTGGGCCTCCTCCTGATTATGAGATACAGAGAGAGGCTGGGGTCGTGGTTCGGCAGGGCCATTCCGGGTTCTGAGAGGGTCATCGACGGAATCAGATCTGCCCTCAGAGCGGTTGTCAGCCGGCCGAGAGTGGTAACGGCCTCCCTTCTGCTGTCGTTCCCAATCTGGGCGTTGGAAGTCGGGACCTTCATACTCATTGCATGGAGTCTCGGAATCTTCATCCCAGCAGCCTGGCTTACGGTGGCCGCCGCCGCCTCCTTCACCTCGCAGGCACTACCCTTGACTCCAGGAGGTATTGGAACCTATGAAGCCGTTATCACAGGAATCCTGGCGTTCCTCGGGACGCCCGTTTCTGCGGGCATCTCCTTGGCTCTGTTAGACCACCTGCTGCGAAGCTTCTTGGTAATCCTGGCCGGACTCGCGGGTTTATCGTACATAGCGGTAAGAATTCGAGACAAGAACGTGGAGAGACTCGCCCAGGAGAGAAGGATGAGCTGGGCTCCTCCCTATGTTGAGCTCAAAGAAGAGATGTCGGACTTATGATGGACAGGCGACACCGGGAAGGCCGTTCCCCCGAACGAGTCATCAAGAGCCTCTCCCTGGTCGGGATCAAGAATGAAGCGATGGCAGAGCATAGCCGTTCATCGCAGCCTCGGTGACGACAGCAGTCCTGGCTAGTCGGTCATGGAAGGTAGGAACAATGCGTGCGGAGATGGCGTCTTCGAGGGGTTTTGAAGGCACAGAATCGCTGGGTCTTATCGCGAGGATTGTACCTCCGTTCCTCGCCTTCCTCTCAGCCTTCTCGCTCGGGGCGCTTCACACCGTGACCTACTTCCGAAACGACGACTTCGAGTGGTTGCTCTTGGGGAAGACCTTCGCGGATGCTCCTTGGATTCCTTTTGTTGATGCTTCAGCTCAGGTCGCCGGCTTCTACCGTCCCGTTGTAGCCCTTTCCTGGATTCTTGGATACCGTCTCTGGGGCGCAGATTCGACGGGATACGCCCTCCTTCTGTCGGCGATCTTTGGACTTACAAGCCTAGCATTCTACAGCCTTGTGGCCTTCTTGCAGGATCGCCCAACAGGATTGGTGAGTGCGCTGATCCTTGCCACGTTCTTCCCCACCATCATCACCATGTGGTGGAGAAGCCTATTTACATCCGGCATTGGACTTCTTCTCTT
>JBHIBK010000163.1:0-4567 GCA_046759065.1 Thermoplasmata archaeon
GGAGATCATGAGAAGAAGCATCATGATGTACAGGGGGTCGCCGAGAACTGTGAGGAAACTGGTCGCCGAGATCAATCCGTCTCCCAGCCACTTGGCCGTTCCTGAGACTATCATCCCCTGCCCCAAGGAGAGCCCAGCACCGACGATGAGGAAGAGTCCCCAGGGTATGAGCCTCGCGTCCTCCCAGTCAAGGGCACGCGATGCGAAGAGGAGCACGGCCGCCAGAGAAGCTACAACAGCTGGAGCATTGAAACCGACGACGTAGGGGACGGTTATCGGCAGGAGCATAGCCACGCGTTCGCCGAATACCCAAAAGGCCACAGCTCCGGTGAAAATCACGAGCACCTTCTTCTCGTTGTTTGAGATGGGACCCAGCTCCTTTCGCTCATCGTCCACCCAGCTCAGGTCAATGGTATCCACGCCCACGGGATAGAACTTCAAGAGAATCGCCCATGACATGAAGAGAAGAATCATGGAAAGTGGGAGCCCTATGATCATCCAGTTCACAAAACCCCACTCCACTTGCTGGCTTAGTAGAGCGGAGGCGACGGCGTTCGGTGAGGATCCTATTATCGTCGCCATCCCGCCAATGATGGTCGAGGCCGCCACACCGAGCAAGAGAACGACAGCGACCCGGTGACCCTCCTTCTTCTCCTGAGTCACCCTGTGGGCTATACCTATCGTGACGGGGATGAGAAGGGCCGCCGTTGCCGTGTTGGAGATCCACATGGACAGGAGAGCCGCTCCGGACATTATCGCAAGCAGAAGCCACTTGAACTCCCCTTTCGACTTCGAGATGAGATACAGGGAGAGGCGCTTGTCGATCCCATTCCTCCTGAACGCCTCGGCGATTATGAGCCCTCCCAGGATGACGTAGACGACTGGATTCGAGAAAGGAGCGAAGGCCTGTTCTGCAGGAGTGGGGTCACCGACATCAGCGACGAAAACCCCATATAGAACCAGGAGAGCGGGCGTCAGCAGCGAAGTTATCGGTAGGGGAAGCGATTCAAAAGCCCACATGAGGGATATGCAGAGGAATATTCCCAGGGTATATTGGATCCTGGAGTCCAGGCCCAAGGGGACGAATGTGAAGAAGAGGAGCACGCCAAATGGGATGAGGAGCTTGATTGTACTCCTCGTCCACATACTCAGTCTGCCGAAGAACTTGAAGAAGGTGGGCTTCAGACCGACGATGTGCCTCTCCACCCCGACGATTGCCTTGACGACCTTCTTTGTGACGCCCTTTGGTTTCTCGCTCTGCTCGTCCTGCGTCTCGTCGTGGGAGCCCTTCATTACGATGCCCAATTGCACCATCACTAAAAAACCTATTTCAAGCGGCCGTGTCTATTCTCTCACCCCCTCGGCTTAGCCTTAAATACGCAGAGATGTTGATGCAAACGAGGAGGAGGTATATGTCATACGAGAAGATGGCCGACACGATAGTGAACAAGTGTCTCAAGGTGAACAAGAAGGACATTGTAATCGTGAGCACATATCAGCACACGCTCGACCTTGCAGAAGAGATAGCCATGCAGTGCTTCGACAGGGAGGCAGACGTTCTGATGACCTTGGATACGGACCAAGTGTTCTACCACCACCTTCACGTCCTTCCGGAGTCCAATCTCAAGCGGACATCCGCCCATTGCCTTGGCCTGTCGGAGTACAGCACCGTGAACATCTTCATAGGCGGTCCGGAGGACCCGAAGCCGATGGGGGATGTCCCACCAGGGAAGTACGCTGCGCTCTTCGAGGGCGAGCAGCCACATGGAGATTACATGCGAGAGAAGAAGATCCGGATAGGCTACCTGGGCATCGGCGCTGTCACCTCCCAGAGGGCCAAAACGTACGGATTCGACTATGAGAGGTGGAAGAGGATGGTGACCGCTGCATCTGCAGTCGATCCGTCTGAGATGCTCAAGTTCGGCAATAAGCTGGCCGGAAGGCTGGACAAGGGCAAACACATGCGCGTCACGACGAAGGCGGGCACCGACCTGAGCTTCGACCTTGGCAACCGCAAGGCTTTCGTCTTCACCCCAACACTGACGAAGGCCAACATGGAGAGGGGGCTCTTCGGGGTCTCGATTCCTGCCGGAGACGTCACCATAGCACCCGTCGAGAAGAGCGTCGAGGGCAAGGCATTCTTCGACGTTCCTCAGCCCTCGGTGGGAAAGCTCGTCGAGGGGATGAGGTGGACATTCAAAGACGGACGAGTCAAGTCGTTCACGGCGAAGAGAAACGTCAATGCTCTGAAGGGCATATGGGAAAAGGGTCATGGCGACAAGGACAGGTTGGGCATGATCTCTTTCGGAATCAACCCCAAGGGGAGGCTGGGCTTTCTGGAGAACTACCTAGCAATGGGCGCAGTAACCCTCAGTCTGGGCGACAACGACGAGCTTGGCGGGGAGAACAGGAGTGACACTGGTGCTCAGGCTTCCATGTCCCGCGCTACCGTCGAGGTCGATGACAAGGTCATACTCAAGAACGGAGAGTACACGATCTAGCTGACGTATCTTTCGATAGTCGGCTGAATCATGGATGCTGGCATGGCACCCTGCAGCTGCTCGACGAGTTCACCGTTGTGGAAAACGAGCATGGTAGGGATGGCCATGATGCCGTACTTCGTGGCCGTCACCGGGTTCTCGTCTACGTTCAGCTTACCGAAGACCACTTTGCCCTCATAGGTCTTGGCGAGCTCTTCAATGACGGGGTCCATCATCGCGCAGGGACCGCACCATACGGCCCAAAAGTCCACGACCACGACAGGATATCTGCTGATGGTCTCATCGAAATCAGCGTCCGTCACAGCGATTGGACCTCCAGGCATGCTCTCGTTCATCCGCTTCATCGCCTTCTCCACTTTCTTCTTTCGAATGAATTCCAGCTCCTCATCCGTCAAGGGATCCCTCCATCTCTTCTTCGAACTTGTCCAAGGACTCGAGTAGAGACTCATGCCAGTCCTCAATGCAGCGCGCGAGCTCCCTCTTTACCTGAGAGGGCGGGACGGCTTCGTATGCGTAGTAGTATCCACCATTCTTCAGGGTCTCGGTCTGCCTGGTTATCAGACCTGCGGACATGAGGCTCTGGAGCGCCCTCTGAACGGAGGATCTGTCCCGTCCCATGGCCTTTGCCACCTCTGAGACCCCATGTACCTCCGCGGCAAGCAGCAATCTGTAGATCTTGAACTCCGTCACGCTCAGATTGAGCATGTTCCTCAGCATCTCGGAACAGCTTTGCGCCGGGTCCATTGTCGTGAGGCGCTCCATCGAAAAAAGGTAGACGAGCCGAGTATATAACGCTGTGCAAGAATGATGCACAACCGATTCATACCGTCTCAAGAAACGTTATGTTTATCTGAGCATGTCTGTTCTACCGAAGCGAGGCTATGAAGAACAGGAAAGTTGTGATCGCCATCGCAGTGATAATCCTTGCCGCTGTGCTCTCATTGGCGGTGTGGGAGTTCGCTCTCCGCGGGATGCTCGCGAGCGAGTCGACTGAGTACTCGATATCGATCAGCTACGACGGGACGGACAGGGAGAAAATAAGGATGGACGAGCTGGAGGACCTGCCCCAACAATCATACGAGGATGTCCTTGGGTCGGGAGCCGTGGACAGCGGCCCACTCGTTAGGGACGTCATACTGCTGAGGTTCAATCCCTCAGAGCTCTCCAATGACACGATGATAAGGCTCGAGAGCTCCCTGACGCTGCAGGAGAGGACGCTCAGCTGGCAGGAGCTTCAGAATGAATCGAATGTCTACATATTCGACTTCACCAAGCGCGGAACGGTCAAGTTCACCTCTCCTGACACGCCCAAGAACCAAAGGGTTAAGGATGTCACTTACATTAGAGTGGGAGTCTAGATGCGCGAGGAAAGCCCGGTGAGCGAGGACGCCTGGAGGCAATTTTTCGACGCGAGGCACATAAGGGCGTTCGCCCTCAGCTGCGTCATCATATTGCAGGTCTCCCTTCTCCTAGTTCTCGTCAAGACGTACCTGAGGATGCCGCTGCACATTCCGGGGCACAGTGCCGTCTACATCCTTCCGATACTCATTCTGGGAAAGCTCGGGGCGCGGTGGAGATATTCCGGTACGGGAATCGGGCTCACATCTGCGGTCTTCGCGGCTGGGTTCGGGATCATGGGCGGGCCGCTGCTCGCGTTCTCTCGCCTTCTCGTAATGGGGATGGTGGTTGATGTCGCATTCACGAGGTCGAGCAATCTCGCCATGCTTCCATTCGTTCTTTGCGGCGTCTTCGCGAACATGGCGAAGGTCCTCATCGGCTGGGCGGTCGCATCGGCGGTAGGTATCCCCGTATTCTTCATCCAGGCGGGGATGACGTTCTCGCTGATGACACACATGTTCTTCGGGGTCTTGGGCGGGCTAGTGGCCTTCGGCATCGTGAAAGGAGTCACGAAGGCAAGGCAACATTTCGCCTCAAGCGGATAGTAACTGTTTTCTAAGTGCGTGTTCATGAGTCCAAAGGTGCCGTTTCGATTCATCGAGGATCTGGACCGCGTCAAGGAAGCTAGCACGAGGGACGAGCCGTTCATCGTCGTATTCTCCGTCGAA
>JBHIBK010000164.1:0-4561 GCA_046759065.1 Thermoplasmata archaeon
ATCCGATCAAGACGCATTTATGAAACGGTGGAGGTGCCATCCCAAACCGAGCTGGACGACCACGGACCCGAATGGAACCATCGCAACGGACGGCCTCTACGCGCCCTGGGACGTGGGGAATTGGACAATCACCGCGAGCGCCGATGGCGTCTGGGCGAACGCCTCCGTGAACATCTCGCCCGGACAACTGGACCGCATCGAGATTCTGCCCGCCAGCTGGTCCGGTTCCACGGACGAATCGATCGATTTCGACTGCGAAGGCTACGACCAGAAGAACAACTCGGTTCAGTTCACGCCGGAATGGAGCACCACGGACCCGAAGGGGACGGTCGGCTCGTCCGGAACGTACTATCCCGGATCGGGAAACATGAGCGGGACCGTCTGGACCGTCTACTGCAACGAGAGCACCACCCCGCTGAGCGTGAGCGCGCAGGTCACCGTGGAGCCCGGGTCCTTGCACACCTTGAGGATATCTCCCTGGTCGCTCGGGACGATAACGACGGACGACAACATCACCCTCTACTGCTACGGATACGATTTCTTCGACAACTTCATCGGGCCGATGGATGCGAACTGGTCGCTCTCGGGCAACTTCGGAACGATATCTCCCGAGAGGAGGTCCTACGCCGTATTCGACCCGATTCTGGCGGGGAGCACGGGGAACATCACCGCCCGCCACGACAATCAGACCTACGCGACCACGGATGACTTCCTCATAACCGAAGGTGCGCTGGCGACGCTCGTGGTAGTCCCGGGCGAAGTGGACCTGACCGTCGGCAAGAAGCAGCAGTTCATGGCACTCGGCTACGATTCAGATGGCAACGAGATCCCGATCAATCAGTCCCGGGTCACGTGGACAAGCAACGTGGGGTCGGTCACCCTCAACGAGCTGAAGGCGCAGACGATCTCCGACCAAGGATGGATGAATGCCACCATGAACGGGGTGAACGGTTCGGCGGTCGTGAGAGTGAGGCCGCTCGCCGAGACGATATGGTCGCTCATCTACTGGCCCTGGTCGATACTGGTTCCCGTACTCCTGCTCGGGATGATCTTCGTCATCTGGAGGAGCCTGAGGGAGATCTACTCGGTGGAGGACGTTTTCATCGTCGGAAACGAGGGAAGACTGATAGCCCACAAGACTAGAAGGCTCCATGCGGACAGGGACGAGGACATCTTGGCGGGAATGCTGACGGCGATACAGGAGTTCATACGGGATTCCTTCCGGGAAGGCCACGATCTGAGGAGGTTCGAGTTCGGGGAGAAGAGCATAGTCGTCCAGAAGGGTTCGCACATCTACGCAGCCGCCATTTTCGCGGGAAGGACGCCCAGGTGGGCGGAGAGCTCCCTCGAAGCGTTCGTTTCCGATTTCGAAAGGAAGTACGAGTTCGACAAGAAGAAGTGGTCGGGCGACGTGTCTGCGCTCGAGGACCTGGATGACATGATGGACCTCATCGTGGGAGTCAGGAAGTACATAGAGGGCGACTGGGAGAGGAAGCTCAAGTAGCCTTCTTGGACAGCCGCTGGTAGATGTCCTTGGGCTCGTGTCCTGGACTCTTCCTCCAAAGCAGGTCGATCGAGCCCATGATGTTGTCGTACAACTGGGGCAGTATCTCGAAGAGCAGGACCAGCAGACCCACGAGGGCGAGGAGCGATATCATCTTTCCGACGAGACCGTGGGCGAGCTCGAAGTTCACGCTCTCGACGTCATAGAGGTGTATGACGACGACATTCCTCAGCAGGTTGGCGAGGTAGATGACGGGGATGCTTATCACGAGGGCCAGGCTTTTCCTCTTCCATCTGGCGTCCGTCGAAACGATGAAGCTGACGGCTACCGCTATCGCCTGGATCGCCGTGCACGCGAGTATGATGTGTATGTCCGCCTCCCTGATGGGCACGTAGATCTCCTCGCTCGAGACCCTGTACCAGCTGAACCCGCCGGGATAGGATATGCCGCCGGTGGTATAGTTGCCTCCGAAGGCGTTGAGAACGGCAACGGTGTGGTCGGCGACGACGCTTATGAGGTTTCCCGCAAGAAGCGGAATCCTGTCCACGGTGAAGAAGATGGCCGACGCCAGAAACGTCGCCCCCGCCAGGAACTTGAGCGGCTGGTACTCCTCCCGCCAGCGATATGACAGAGCCTCGTGATAGGCGAAGAACATGAATGCTGGCAGGGCGAGAGCGCTCACCAGCGCGTTGAAGACGTCCGCCTGCGCCACGTACTCAGGTATCTGCAGCCACCAGAACATGCCGAAGACCGTCCAGCCCGCAGCACGTATGGGATGACAGAGGTTGCTCTTCCAGAAGAATCCGATGCCTAGGAGGGCGATCGAGACGAAAAGTAGGACGTCAGCTATGCCGCTCATTTCACTTCCACTCTAATTCGATGCCTCTATTTCCAGCTTTCCATCAGAATATGTAGGACAGGATTATGGCGAACCCGAGAAGCATGAATGCCGTGGAGATGTAGAACAGTATGCGAAAGAGCTTCATCTTCCCTTCGGGAGTTCGATACATGTCGAGTATCTTTCCGACCAGACGGGACATCACGCCTCCTTGAACCTCTTCAGGCGGAATATGTTCTCCCGCTCAAGCTCCTCCAGCCTGAGCCTGATGAAGGCCTCCTGCGCCTTCAGATCCGGAATGACCCTGAACTCGAGGGCGTTCACCCTCCTTCGCGTCTTCTCTATCTCGTCCAGCAGTCTTCGCATCGTTGTCTCGATCTCGGCCGCAAGGACGATGTCCTCCACGAGGTCCTCGTAAGCCTCCGCCGCCTCGTCTATCCTGGATGACGTGCCAATGATCCCGTAACCCCTCTCATCGATCCTTTTCTTGACGCTTCGCGATTCGATCTGGGGGACGACGATGCCCATGATGTTCTTCGTTCTGAGCTCCATTTCCGGATTCTCGAGTGCGGCGAATGCTGCGGATTTCACGCCGACAGTGCCCTCGATCGCCTTCGCGATGGACAGCCTCTCCATGGCGCGGTCGTACTTGTCCTGGATGCCGGACCTGATGCCCTTCGCCTTGTCCAGAATCTGAAAGAACTCGGCGATCAGGCTGTCCCTCTTCATCTTGAGGAGCCTGTGCCCTGTCTCGGACAGCTTGATCTGCTTCTTCAGCTCGAGAAGCTCCGACCTAGTCGCCTTGTATTCCCTGACCATCTTTCCCCTCTCGGTACTTCGGATGATACTTCTCCAAGGTCACCCTGTCGATCTTGGTGAGCATCCGTTCCTCCAGCATCGCGAGCATGCTCCAGGAGATGCCCAGCGTTCTCAGGATCTCCCTGTCCTCCTCCCTGCCCTGCCTCACGAACTCGGCCTCGAAGACGTCCGCGAAATCGAGCAGCTTCCTATCTCTCCCGGAGAGCGCCTCCTTCCCGACGATGGCAACGAGACCCCGCAGGTCCTTTCCCTCGGCATAGGCCGCGTAGCACTGGTCCGAGACCTGCTTGTGGTCCTCCCTCGTCTGATCGGCACCTATCCCTGCATCCATCAGTCTCGAGAGCGAAGGGGAGATGTCGATCGGCGGGTAGATTCCCTTCCTGTGCAGCTCCCTCGCCACGACGAGCTGACCTTCCGTGATGTAGGCGCTGAGGTCTGGAATCGGGTGCGTGATGTCATCGTCGGGCATGGATATGATCGGGATCTGCGTGATGGACCCCTCCTTGCCGTGTATCCTGCCCGCCCGCTCGTACATCGTCGCAAGGTCGGTGTACATATAGCCCGGATAACCTCTCCTGCCGGGGACCTCCTCTCTCGCCGCACCTATCTGCCTGAGCGCTTCGCAGTAGTTCGTGAGGTCGGTGAGAATGACGAGTACGTGATAGTCGTGCTCGAAGGCCAGGTACTCCGCGGCGGTGAGCCCCATTCGGGGGGTGATCAGCCGCTCGACCGCCGGGTCGTCGGCGAGATTGAGGAACAGGACCGCCCTCTTCAGCGCGCCCGTCCGCTCGAAGTCGTGCATGAAGTACTGCGCCTCCTCGTGAGTGATGCCCATAGCGACGAAGACGACCGCGAACTCCTCCTCCTTGCCGAGAACCTTCGATTGCCTCGCGATCTGCAGAGCGATCTCATTGTGAGGGAGTCCTGAACCCGAGAAGATGGGAAGCTTCTGTCCGCGGACGAGCGTGTTCATTCCGTCGATCGTGGAGATGCCGGTTTGAATGAACTCCTCTGGCGGGGCCCTTGAGAACGGATTGATCGCCGCGCCGACTATCTCCATCCTCTTCTCAGGTATCACTGGCGGACCTCCGTCCAGCGGTTCCCCGGAACCGGAGAGAACCCGCCCGAGCATGTCCTTCGACACGTTCAGCTTGACCGTTTCGCCCAGGAACTTGACGCCCGAGGACCTGTCGATCCCGGCGGTTCCCTCGAAGACCTGCACGACAACGATGTCCTTGGATGTGTCCAGCACCTGCCCCCTCTTTCTCGAGCCATCGGGAAGGGCGATCTCGACCAGCTCACCGTAGCCGACCCAGTCGGTCTTCTCCACGAATATCAGCGGGCCGGCGATCTCGGTGATGGTCCTGTACTCCTTCGTCAGGTTGTCACCTCCAGTTTCC
>JBHIBK010000165.1:0-4488 GCA_046759065.1 Thermoplasmata archaeon
GTGACATCCTTGTCGGATCCTTGTGGTGGGCTTGCCGAACCCTTGTGAGACCTTTGCAGGACCTTTCTAGGTTGCTCTAGGTTTCCGTAGGTCCTGTCGAAAGTCCTCTAGCTTCTCCGGCGGATGTCTATGATATCCCTTTTGCAGTCCCAGAATGGGCTCTCCCACACATCCCCAATCGCACTTGCTTCAAGAAGAGCTTCCTAGAATATCCACTATCCTCTTCCCCGAATCCCCAGACCCGTAGGGACTTTCCTCTTTGAATTCCTCTTCTTTTCCTGGAAGAGCTTCAACGGATTGCAGAACCTTCGTGGAATCCAAGCCAACGACCTCGGCGTAGCCCGCCTCAACCGCCTCTGGCCTTTCTGTGGACGACCTCAGAACGAAGACTTTCTTCCTTATATTGGGCGCGGTGGCCTCCTCCTGAATCCCGCCCGAATCCGTAAGGATGAGCCTGCAATTCCTCATGAGGACGAGAAAATCGAAGTATCCCACGGGAGGAATTATCTGAACGTTCTCGGATTCAGATAGCTCTCCCCACAGACTTTGCTCCTTGAGCCTCTTCGTGGTTCGGGGATGAAGAGGATAGACAACGGGCACCGGGCACTTGACGAATATCTGTACGAGGTTCTTCAGACCCAGGGGATCGTCTACGTTCTCGGCCCTGTGAGCGGTCACTAGGGCGAACTCCTCGAACTCCACCTCATCCATTATTCTTGACTTCTTCAGGGCGAGAGGGACATAGCGAAGGCATGCATCTATGACAGTATTCCCCGTTACGAAGACCTCTCCCCAGACGCCTTCCTTCCTCAGATTGGTAGCGGACCATTCTGTCGGAGCGAACAGCAGTTTTGAGAGGTGGTCCGTCAAACGGCGATTGTGCTCCTCTGGCATCCGCAGGTCATGGCTTCTGAGACCTGCTTCAACGTGACCGACGTCTATTCCGAGCTTCGCTCCCGCCAAGGCTCCGGCCAGAACCGTGTTCGTATCGCCCTCGACCAGGACCAAATGCGGCTTTTCTTCAATGAAAACCTCTTCCAGCTTCATGAGCGACATGGCCGTTTGATAGGCCTGAGTTCCAGAACCAACCTCAAGAAAATCGTCCGCTCGCGGCAATCCCAGCTCCTCGAAGAATACTTCGGACAATTCAAGGTCATAATGCTGACCGGTGTGCACGATCCTGAAATCCATGCTTCTCCTTTGAAGCTCAAGAATGATTGGAGCCATCTTGATGATTTCTGGCCTTGTGCCCACGACTATCGAGATCATCGGTACAAGAGTACATGGATTGGAGATAGTTATTCTTTTGCAGGACGATGGATGAGCTTCCAGTGTCCTCCTCTGTTATCCCTTTCTTCTGTCATCTTTCGATGATTCTTCAAGGTCCCTGTGAGATTCCCTGCAACCCTCGTTCTTCGAAGGTCGCTCGAACCAGCTGAGGATTCTCACGACCGAGACGGACGGGAGGGGTCCAAAGCTCAGGACGAGGATGATCGACGGAGAGAACAGGTACCTCTTCCGGCATCACGGGTTCGACGACGAGGGTCCCGCGAATACCATGCGCGACACAATCTAGGAGGACAGGAGCATCAGAAGGGGCGTGCTCACGTGACCGAGGTCAAAATGGACGAGAGATGTGCGAAATGCGGCGAAGGCTGCAGCAAGGACAGCAATCAATGGAAGAGATGCAGCGAGCTCTCCGACGAGGAGTGGCTGGAGCTCTTGGCGGCCGGGATGCTGTTCTCTGACCTGCTCGAGGACGTGCTTCCCTTTGAAGGATTTTGAGATCGCCTTTTGAGCGTCGGAACTCAATCCGGATCTATCAGCTCATTCGTGCCTCCGAGCCAGTCCGGTCGCATAGTAGATGCCGATGCCCAAGCTGACGAGGCTCTGGCTCACGGCCCACGCGACCGCCACCCCGACAAGTCCCATCGAGGGCAGAAGGACATTCGCAAGCCCCACTATCGCAAACGCGTTGAATGCTGGAATCGCGATGATCGGTTTCAACCTCTTCAAGACGCGTCGGGTCGCCAGGAACACACCGTTGAAGGCCATGAATATGCTCGCTATCGCGAAGACCTGAAGCAGAATGAATCCCTTCGCGGAATAGTCGCCCCCGAACAGCAGGAGGAGGTGTCCGCCGAAGAGCATGATGAATACCACACCAGGAACCAGAAGAAGGAATATCAGCTTCAGCGCCTTTCTCACGTTGCTCTTCAGTTCCCTTTCGTAATGCGAGCCCTCGGCGAAGAGGGACATACAGACCGCTCCTGTTATTGCGAAAAGAAGCCCGGAGATCGTGAAGGCGATGTAATAGTACGCCACATTCTCAGGGGGGAGCGAGTGCAGCACCAGCAGTGGGAGCATGGCGGCGGGCAGCATTGCGAGGATGGCGGCGACGTAGTTCCCCGCCGAAAAGTGCATCATATCCTTCACCACACCCCATCTCAGTGTCGGAATCGGCCTGTATCCAGGATTGACCAGACGCATCAAGACCAGCATCCCGATCAGAACGGCGATCGCCTCCGCGAAACCCCAGGACGCGAAAACCCCGAATGCGCCGAAGGAGGACACGAAGAGAATGGGGAGAAATATCCTTGACCCGCCGAGCAACGTCGTCGCGAGAACGAACTTCGCATTCCTCCTGGCCACGAAGACCTGGGTCATCAGGACGAGAAGCGTGAAGACTACCGTGAAAAGGATGAAGGCCACCAGGAACTCCCACCTCGCGCGCACGAACTTCAGCGCGGGAGCCCATATGTCCAGACCCATGAGGAACACCGAGGATATCAGAATGGCTGCAATCCCGCTGATCGTAAAACACGAGTTGATCATGGCCCTCGAGTTCTCTCCGGAGGAGGGAAGGAACCTCACCAAGGCGATGTCGAAGCCGAACCTGGACGATAGGGCGAGAAAGCCGATAACGGGAATCACGGCCGCCGCGAACCCCGCCTCCTCGGGAGCGTAGAACCACGCGATGACCATCCAGAAGAAGAATCCCAGGGCGCTCATGACGACCCTGTCCGCCATCAGGAATATGGCGTTCTTGTAGAGCGGAACCCGAAGGTAGTCGGGCAGTCTGCGGATGTAGTCTCCGATAAGTGACATGTTTCCACTGTCTCTCAGTAATTGCGGCTGAAATCGGCTTCGGCTGGCTGGTTCCTCATTCGGCGTTCAATATGCTGCCTTGTCTTAAAGATTTCTCAAGCAGTCTCACTCTTCATTGTTCTCACTCAATCCATGACTAGAGAATCTGCCCTTGAAGATGAGGACCGCAAGATACACGAGGATAATCGCACCGAAGACCTCGCCGGCAATCGCAACTGGACTCTCGGTGAGATGAGCCCAGCTGAGCTCGCCAGGTGGGAACCCGAGCCCGTAGGCGGGCCACAGGAGTGTCTCAACGCCCTCCGGGGAGAGGTCGAGAAGAAGGTGGACCCATACTCCTAGGGAGAAGAGCAGGGGCCAGAGAGACAGCGTCGACCCCTTCCTGGACCAGGTTTTCCACAGGACCGAGGAGACCACCGTCACAGCAGTCGCGAACACGATTGTGTGGGCGAACAGTCTACCGCCAAACTCGTATCCGTAGAGCGGTCCGGTGGGCTTATCAATGAGATCGGGGGTCATCGCTGCCACTCCCACGATCAAAACGAGCATTTTGGGATTCCAGCTCTTTTCTAGAACGCGCATGGCCACATATGCGATTCCAAGCGCCATTCCAATGTGACCCAGGGGAAACATCTGCTTTTCCCGCACACGTAGAACGACCTAGCACATATCGTTTGTGTCTGCGGGCTCACACCCATATCCTGTTTTCGTGAGCTCGCCATTATGTCATTGAAAGAAGTCGCCATATCCAGCTTACGTGCTATCTCTCGGCCGGGACTTCAGCTCTCCGTCGAAGAGGAAGTACTTCTTCTCGATGTGATCGTAGAGCAGCGGGTCGTGCGAAGCGACGATGACCGTCGCATCGAATCCCTCCCTTATCCTTTTGAAGGCGTCAAGGACGAGCGAGCAGCTCTTCGAGTCCAACGACGCCGTCGGCTCGTCCGCTAGAAGTATCGAAGGGTTGTTCGCCAGGGCCCTCGCGATTGCGGCCTTCTGGCTCTCGCCGCCGCTAATCTCACCTGGTCTTTTCTTGGCGAGGGGCTCCAATTCGAAAGTGGCCAGCAGGCTTCTGGCCCGCCTGCCCGCCTCCCTGTCCCTGGCTATCCTGAGCGGGAGCAATACGTTCTCCTCCACCGTCAGGTCGTTGATCAGGTTGTGACGCTGGAACACGTGCCCAATCTGGACCAGCCTCAGCCTGGCCAGCTCCCTCGGGGATAGCATCGACGTGTCCTTGCCCGTGACGATGACTCTCCCGTTGGTCGGAAGGTCGATGCACCCCATCAAGTTCAAAAGAGTGGACTTCCCGCTGCCGTTCCTGCCCCAGAGGAGGACCATCTCCCCCTCCCCGACACTGAGGTTGACGTCCTTGACCACATCGAG
>JBHIBK010000166.1:0-4473 GCA_046759065.1 Thermoplasmata archaeon
CCAGCACCGATGACGACCGCGTGCCTGACCCCTCTCCTCACGTATCTCAGAATTCTCCTGCAATCCTCCAAATTCATGAGGGTGAAGACGCC
The DNA here is from genome assembly GCA_046759065.1 of Thermoplasmata archaeon. Classification (GTDB taxonomy): domain Archaea; phylum Thermoplasmatota; class Thermoplasmata; order RBG-16-68-12; family JAGMCJ01; genus JAGMCJ01. The sequence goes on from JBHIBK010000166.1 coordinate 93, forward strand.
CCGCTTGTCGATCCCATCTATGGGCGGAACGAGCGGAGATGAGCCCGTGGAGATGAGGAGCATGTCATACTTCAGCTTTCGACCGCCATCCACGACGACCCGCCTATCGCTTGGAAGAATCTTCGTCACTTCTGCCTCCAGCCTCAAGTCGACATCCAAATCCTCGAAGTAGCCACGCGGGAATCGAACTATCTTGGAGGGTTCCATCTCTCCCGCCAAAACCGCCGGAAGCGAGCAGAGCGAGTAGGGAGGTTGCTTCTGCTTGGCGATCATCACAATCGATGACTTCGTGTCGTGTTTCCTGATTGCCAGAGCAGCACTCACTCCCGCCGCGCCGCACCCTATTATGACGTGCCTCATCTTCCTTGTGTTGATGCTGTCTTCCCTATTTAAAGATTGGAGGGAGCGGAAGAACCGAAGTGAGAGTCGCCCGCGAATCCGTTGACGGATGGAGTTGACTATAGCCCGGACTCATTCGTTCTACGAACTCGCGAAGATGTCGGAGTAATATGGCTTCAAAGCCGATAGGACCTCCACTGGAGACGTGAAGGATGACGTTGCGAAGTACTGGTACCAACCACATCTCCTATCGCACGAACCCATGACCTCCCTCATCTTTCGCGCATCATCTGAATTGAGATAGTCCATCAGGGAAGTCTCAACGAGGTTTGCCCTCTTCGTTCCCAATACCCTGCAGGGATAGAAGAGACCCCCGTCGCTGTCGATTATCACCGATGAAGTTGAGCACCCATGGTCTAGCTGGATCTTGTCGAAGTACTGGTCGGGCGATATTATGGTGTTGGGATACTCCTCCTTCAGGGTCGCCGAGATCCTCTTCAGCAGTGGTGGGTCTGGATAGAGGTCAGGCGTGTTGTCTAGGTGCACGGCAGCCATCACCACTATCTTGGCCCCGGCATCATGGCATCTCTTGACCTTCTCTTCGAGTGAATCCATGTCGCTTCTCGTAACGACGGTCTGAACGCATAGGATCGGCCCCCATGAGTTGAATGTCTCCAGCTTGTCGAACATATCCAGGTTTCTATGACCCTCGTCGATGCTCACATGAAGGAAGTCGATGTACTTGCCGTACGTCTCCATGGGATACTCTTCAAGATTCCTCTCGCTTGTGGTGAAGAGCAGGTAGAATGGCTTGGACCTCGCGTAGCGTAGCAGGTCCTCGACGTCGTCGCGCAGGAGGGGGTCGCCCCCCTCGAAGCTCGTTACGAGAATGCTGGACTCGCCCAGATTGTCAAGAACCTTGCAGACGTCCTCCGTGGAAAGGTCTGGAGTGTTCTCCTTCCACACGTTGCAGAACTTGCAGCGGAAATTGCACTTGTGAGTGACCTTGAATGACGCGTAGAATGGATAGATGGGTTCCCCCGCGAAGTAGTTCCTGGCCAAGCTGGAGCCGACCGTCGTGAGCTTCTTCCTAGGCAAGATCCTCATGTGTCCCTTCTCCCACAATGACAGCATCAGGTCATACGGACAAAAGAATCTTCCGATTCCGCTAGCCCGAGGATTCAGACCTGAGAGTTCTCTTGAGGTGCAGAATGAGAATGAGCGGTATCAGGACGAACACCGAGAAGGCTGTGATGACCAGGGGTGGTGCGTACAGGAAGAACGCCACCGATGACGGCAGGGGAAAGAGGTAGAGGGAATAGCTCAGAGGGGGCATGACGACGACGAAGCCGAATATGACCACCAGGGCAAAGTGCCTCGATGCCAGGGTCGTTGCGGATCCCCCAGCCTTGCTGAAACCATCATAGGCCTGCAAGAAAGCCAAGGAAGCCACGAGCTGGGCCGTAATCACGGTCACTCCCAAGAAGAAGGATGAAGGTGCGAGGAAAAGGAGGAACCAGATGATCGAGTAGATGACTATGAGAGGTAGAAGCGAGCGGGACCTCACACTGGCGGGCATTGCGTGGTGAAGAAGAGGGCTCACGAGAATCGAGGACAGGAGGGCAAGAAGACCCAGGTGCTCGAGCAAGGGAATGTTGAAGTCGGCGGCCAACGAGAAGTAGTGGTTCTGCGAGAAGACGAAGGGAATGAGGAGGAGAACAAGGAGGAAAGATGTCGTGAACGAAAGGGCGAACTTCCCCGGAGGCGCGACCTCATCGACGTGCTTCACCTTTCCATAAGTGAAGTGGTCCTCACCTGCAATGGCATACCGAGCAATGGTGAAGGCGATAAGCCAGATTGAGAGGAGAACGATGGAAAGAAGTTGCAGCTGCAGAACCATCGCAATGACGAGACCGCCCAGGAATATCAGAATGTAATCCGTTCCAGCGAGCGCGGAAGCCTCGTCCTCTCTGCTGGAGAAAATGAGGACCAGAGAGGCGGCAACGAATCCGATGGCGAGTCCATGAATCAGCACCAATCCCGAAGAGATGGAAAGACAGGCGCCAGCCGCAACATTCGTGAGAGGAAAGGGCCCTCTTCCTGAGAAGACATACTTCCTCAGAGACAGCATGACAAGAACAGCGACGATTATGGCGACGAAGTTTAGGTAGTGCCAGAAGTTAGAGTATAGAATGTGAAAGAGACCCAGATAGAAGAGAGAAACGCCGAAGAGAAGTTGCAGTACGAGGAGTGCCCTTCCGAGCTTCGGTCGTCCTTTGCGCCGTATGGTTCCCTTCCTGACCAAGAAGAACAGGGTCGTGAGGGCTACCGCAAGAATCAGCAAGATGAGACTTATCAGGACGATCCTCACCTCGACCTCGTCGAGATATCCCGATGCGAGCGAGGCGTGGGCGAGCGCTCTTCCAATATCTCCTTGTGCCTCCATCTCCTCGGCCAACTGGATGTCCGTCCGAGCTGATTCGATCAGACCGCCTGCAAAACCGACTGCAATCGGATTGCCAGAGATGTCATCGAACTCGGTCTTGGCATTGACGACCACAGCTCTTTTGAAGAGATTGAAGAACTCGTGGACGGAGACCACTTCGAACTCGTGTTCGTACCAGACATTGAGCGTATCAATCGCCTCAACGATCTCGTCCAGGGTTATCGTCCATGGCATTACGGGAACGAAGAGGAAATGTGGCCCTTCCCGAAGAGTTTCCACTTCCATCGAGACCTTGCCAAGGAAGTTGTCCACATCGCCCCAAGCATGCGTGGACCTGATGACCGGAACGCCGACGCCGTCTTCCGTGCTCTGGACCCAATAGCTCCTCCTCACCGCCGTATCACCGTAGTCGAGGATTATCGCCTCCGGTCGGAGAACTTGAGCATAACCCTCGAGCTTTCGGGTCGAATAGGGTGTTTCATAGCTAGTGAAGGAATTCAACAGCCAGACTATGTCGATGTCCGTCCGATTCAGAAGCCGCTTGGCCCGCCACAGATATAGATTGAGGTTCTCGTCGGGGATGAAATCGGGGTAGATGTACCCCGCTCCGCTCGGACCTGCCACGAATGTGTCGCTCGGCGTCGCGTCATCGTAGAGGTACTCCAAGAACACAGGAGCGAGTTCCCAGAGAAGAGGCTCCATTGACCAGGAGATCGGTATGCTCCCCCTCAGGTCATGATTCCATATCTCCCTCATTCTTTGGTTCATGAAGTCGATGTTGTCCCCATCTGGTATCGAGATTGTGAGGTAGACCTTGTCCTTCAACTCCAAGTCCCTACGCATTGGGGATTGCCTCAACCCTTCTGCCAGCTGAAAGGAACTCAGCACTGACAGATTCGGGAAGTTCTCCCCGCCAATCGCCATCTTCCCTGACTCTGATATCATCTGGACGTAGAAGTTCTCCTCGGCACCGGTCGGAGAGGGGAACCAGCCGAGGATCGGAGCGTTCTCGGGCGTCGATTCCAGGACCTTCTCCATGAACCCTACGTTCGTTCCGGTGGTCATGGGACCCAGTGGAACGTAGAAGACGAAGGAACGTGTCGCAATGACATAATCCCTGGATCTGAGCCGGTCTGGAGTGAGAATCGCAATCAGTCTCTCTTCGCACAGCGGGTACAGGCTTGAGAGCGCCTCGTCGTATATGCTCACCTCGTCTCGCAGGTCGGACCAAGGCCTTTCCCTTAAATCGTAGCTAATGTCAAGGCCATATGTTTCGCTCATTTCCGTCGCGAGCTCGGGGCTTGCGATGACATAGTCATGGATTCCAGACAGTATGGTGGCTATGTTGACGGTGTGAATGTTCTTCTCGTCGTAGACCACGATTCCATTCAGTTGACCGCTGAACTCGTCAAATGCCTCGCCGAAAGTTATGTGCCCGAGGGACACGTTGTGCTTCCTCGAAAGGAAGTTCAGAAGCGAATCGTCCTTCTCGGATTCTCCATCGAAGTTGAAGTACATCTTGGACGACTCTCTGTTGACAATCCCCTGAAGGGAGACCAAGGCGAGTTGCTCTGAGTACGTGGCGGCACTTGCATT
>JBHIBK010000167.1:0-4417 GCA_046759065.1 Thermoplasmata archaeon
GAACGTACCATCACCGACGCCACCGACATTGGCCGACCCTTCCCTGTCAATCGTTCCGGCTATCGTTAGCTCGGCGTTGTCCGTCGCACCGAATCCTACAAAGGTGCTGTCGTATGCCTGACCTCCCACCGTCATTACGACGCGTCTCGAACCGTCCGTCTCGTTCATGAACCGGAGGCTGTCGATGTCCGCATTGGCCCAGTAGAGCCAGGAACCGTCCCCGAGGACGGTACGGTAGTTCGCCCCATCCCACCATTGGTTCACCTGCCCATTGCCGTGGTGGATCAAGGTGTTGTCAAACATGTTGCTGGGGGAAGCCCGTGCAATCGTTGCCCCCGGAAGGTAGCTGAAGGAGTTCCCATACCACACGTTGTTATGCACTGTATTGGAGGCGCCAGCACATGGTGCGTTGGGACATATCCATATGCCCGTGGCGCTCACATTCACGAACTCATTGTGACGGTATGTGTTCCCTCCCGTCTGGAAAATGCCGCCATGTCTCACATCAAAGAACTTGTTATACTGAACGAGGTTGCTCGCGTCCGAGTAGATGTAGTTGTAAATGCCGTATGAGCTCGGTCCGTAGATGACATTGTTCTCGAAGACGCTATCCAGCGGTCCGCCCATCTGAAGAGGCGACGTAACGGATTCGCCGGAAGCCAGGCCGGCAGGATTCACGTACTGGGTGTTATTGTGAACGTACAACCTCATGGAGTACTCGTGGTCCAGACTGGCCGAGTTGGTACCTGAGGCGATCTCCTCCCAGGTTATGTTATTCCACGCCACCTCGACTACTGGAAATCCCGGATAGAGGCTCGTTAGGTCCTCGTGCATGTTGTTGGTCTCGATACCCATGCAGTTGCTGCCGTAGCACTTCAGATGGAGTTCGTTGCCCCAGACTATTGAGTTACCCCAATGCCAGTTGAGAACAATGGCGGCGCCCACATCGAGTTCAATGTTGTTGAGGACGTTGAACCGTACCGTGGAGTTGGGGCCAACCCGCATGTGTTGGCCACCCACGGCCATCCTCGCGTTCGAGTTCTCGAATAAGTTACCCTCGATAAAGGCAGGACCCCCGTGAAGATTCCAAGTGCCCCTGGAAAATGTCCCTCCCACTATGGATATCGAAGAGGAAGAGATGACTTCCACCCTCCACTGATTTGAGTTTGTTGACTGGATCCCCCCGCCTTGGATGTCGAGGGCATCGTAGACGATGAGTTCGAATTCCCCTTCGAAGCTAGGATTGAAGATAATTACCATGTCCCTGAGAGTAAGCGGTGCGTTGACCACGATGTCCCCCGCGATCGTGAGCGTACCGTTTTCCCACGTCGTGTCATTGGTGATCGTGCACGTCCCACTGAACGTCTGATTCCCGAAATTGCTCGTGTCCTCCGGGCAACCGGTGTTTGCTTCGACAGTTCGGATCGAAGGAAGACCGAGGGCTACAAGGACGACGATCAGCACGACCAAGCCAACACACGCGTGGCTCCTTGTGGTCCCTTTCTTCATGATTTCAGGGTCCGGTTCCGCGGCGGGTCAGGTGCGCGGTACGAGGTGTTAGACTGCTTCCCACAAAGCACGAATCCTGCAATCCATCAACAGTCGACTCCTGTCTTCCCCCGCGCCACGGAGTCTCATCTGCAGTATATTAATGGTTTTGTGACGCAGTTGATTATTGGAAATGTCACAAAATAACCCGCTTTCTCTCAACGCGGTCTCCCCCCTTGATTATTCCAAGAAATGTCAAGAAGTGCCCTCCGGCCAGTTCTCCGTACACCCCACCTTCGTGGTTTCTTCCTGCATTCACGGCGGTGACGATGACCACCCGGAATGAGGACATCGAGGGGGAACCGCCATTCCAGCTCACTGAGATCCTCATGCTGTTCCGCTGTGATATGAGTGGTTCGTGCCATGGAGGTGTTGAGGGATCGGAATGTCAGGGCAAAGCTCGTGCTCGGGAGGGGGCCCTGTCTTGACGAGGATTCGAAGGAGGATTCGGCATTTGATTGAGTCTCAGGTTCCCGACATAAACCGATCGGTGAGCCACGAACAAGTCCCGGCGAGTATTGAGGCATGCGACGCGGGGGCCTTCCCTCACCCAAGGCAGGCCAAGTGGGAGACTCGGATGCCATTGAAGCTGCTTGAATATCTGGCCGTGGGAGAGATGGTTGTGGCGACCGACATGAAGGCCCACGGGGGGTTTGGGAAGGGGCGTAACCCTCCTTCCGGACACCTGCCCCGCCTCAGCGTCCGCGACGACGACTTCGGCAGTCTGGATCTTCACCCTCAGGGACAGCCCGTCCGGCAAGCCTTCGTCGGCGTTTCCTTCGGCGCTTATGCCTCACCCCCCAGACGTCGTCGGGGTAGCAGCAAGGCATCATCTAGAAATAGCGTCCATTTCCTTGCCGGCATCTACTTCCGGGGGTCGTCCTGGAAGCGCTGAGGGGTCATGGCATGGTCTCTTCTGCCAGCGACACTTCTCCCAAGGAAGGTAGACCCAGGAGGCCGCGAGTGGTCCGGGTCGTTAACATTCTCGCTCCGTACCGCCTTCCCACCTTGAAGATTCTGGAACGGGAAGAGAGAGTCCGATTCGAGACGTGGCTGATGGCCAGCAGGGAGCACAATCGTCCCTGGGCAGCTTCGCTTTCCCATGGCCTGAGGGTGCGGGTCTTCGCCGATTGGGGAATCGACCTGTCCCATCGGGAAATGCTCATCCTGCACTTCAACCCCGGCATCCTTCGCGAGCTCTCGCGTAGGCCCCCCGATCTTGTGGTGTTAGGTGGCTACGAATCTCCTACGAACTTGGCCGCGGGGCTTCTCCTTGACCGCCGCAAGGTCCCGTTTCTATTCGGGACGGGCGCCATGGACATGGGCTGGCGGTGGCCAGGCGGCCTCCTGCGTGCCCTGATCAAAAATGCGATGATTCGAAGTTCCGGTGTGATGGTACCTGGGAGCGCTGCCCGCGAGCACGCCTTAGGTCTCGGAGTTCCCACCGAGCGGATTTCCATTGTCCCGTACTCTGTCGACACCGAGATGTTCACACCGATCTCCCCGACCCATAGGGAGGCTCTTCGCAGGGCCCTCAACCTGCCTCAGGGAGTTCTCTGCCTCTTCGTGGGGAACCTCGTCTACCGAAAAGGCGTGGACCTCCTCCTAGAAGCCTTTCGGAGGATGGTTCCCGCTCACCCGGAGGCACACCTTCTGTTCCTTGGCGAGGGCCCTCTGAGGGAAGACCTTACGAGACAAGCAGAACAGGACGCCGCCCTCTCAGGACGCGTGCACCTCCTGGGCCCTCATCCCTACGCGTCGTTGCCCTCCTACTATGGCGCATCTGATGTCTTCGTTCTCCCGACCCGTGACGACATCTGGGGGATGGTGTTGAACGAGGCGATGAGCGTGGGTCTGCCTGTGATCTCCTCAAACCGAGCCGGAGGAGCGATCGACCTCATCGAGGACGGTGTCACGGGGTTCAACTTCCCTGCCGAAGATGTCGACACCCTATCCACCATCCTTGGCAAGCTCGTCGCGGACGAGGCCCTTCGGGAGGAGGTCGGGCGAGAAGCCCGTAGGAGAATCATGGATGGGTTCACTCCCGCTCACTCCGCCCGTGGAGCCATGAAAGCGATCCTCAAGACTCTGGAGAGCGCCCACGTGGAACGGAGGACCTAGGGCGAACAGCTCTCCAACCTCGGCCGCCCGGCAGTCCGGTCTTCAGTCCACCCCGCATGCTTCGATCCTCCCTGTTCCCTAACGGAAGAGCGCCCCCTTCAAGCCATCCCTCACCAACCCCAGGTCCTCTCGGGTGATACCTCCCACTAGCGCGAGGACCCCGAAGTAGACGACCGCTCCCAAGGCCACGCCCACCCACAGTGAGAGACCCGGAAGGGCGAGGAGAACCACCACTAGAACGAAACCGGCGGCCACCGGCCTCAGGAGAACATGTTTCAGATCGGTCTTCACCACGAGTCGCCTCGTGATGAGGATACTCAGAAGGGCTCGCAGGGCGCTTGTCGCCAGAACGGCGGTGGCCGCACCCACGTGTCCCCAGAGGGGGATGAGGACCAGGCTCATTCCAACGGTCGTGACGGCCGCGGCCGAGCCGACATAGAGGTTGAACCGCTGCAGACCCGCGGCGGCCAAGAGTGCTCCATTGCCCATGACAGCGGCCGAGAGTGCCACAGTGAAGAGGAGGATGCGTAGGCTTTGGCCTGACTCCAGGAAGGCATCTCCGTAAAAGAGCGTGACGATGGCTTCCGCGAAGAACCAGCCCCCCACCGCGGCGGGCACTCCAAGGGAGAAGAGAAGGCGTTGACTCTTTTCGAGCACCCGGGGGACCAGAGCAGGCTTCTCCGCCCGAATTCGGGAAAGGATGGGGAGCAGAACCATGTGGTATAGGGTGAGGAAGGCGTGCAGGGCG
>JBHIBK010000168.1:0-4358 GCA_046759065.1 Thermoplasmata archaeon
CATTGCTATGAGGGGCCCAAAGACGTTCCAAGCCCCACCAGCACGTGCTGGCCGCCGTGAGGCATCGAGTGCGGGGGGCCGTAGCATTACTGCTGTAGTTCTACACGAGGAGCCAGGAATGACCTAACTGATTACGCTGAAGGCTCATTCAGTCAACTAGTGACGAAACCGCCGCTGCCCTCCCAGCTTGTAACCAACATTAAACAGGTGGTTCTCAACGACAACGATTATCCACTTTCCAACATATAGGCCATTCTTGCTTTCCCCCCTAAACACAAGGGGCGAGACTCCTTTCCAAAGGCGAACCGGGGCATCCAATCCTGTAAGTAGACTTGTCCAGACCGAGAGCAACAACCATGAAACCCCCACCCCCGCTTTAGGTCTTATGAACGATGATGATTGGGCTCGTCGGGCGGCGGGGGGAATTGAAAGCGCGAAGGACCTCCTCTACGAGGATTTCAGGGTTCTCCACCAAGACTTCTTCTGGAAGGAAGAGGATGTGCAATCGTACTTTTTCCACCTTCTTCTGCTTCAAGAACCATTTCGAAGCGACCTTTCGAAAGGCCGTCTGTCCGTCCACCGAGAGTACCCCACAAAGTCTTACTACACTCGGACCGATGGAAGGTCTAGATTAGTGAAGATTGCTCGGGGTAGTAATAACCAGAGGGGAAGCTTTGACTGCGTTGTCATACACCCAGAGCACGCAGGGTACAAGGCATGTCATCCGATTCTACATGGCATTGAGATAAAGTTCCCCCGCAACTTCTCCACCGGCTTCACGGTGTGGCTGGATGGCCTCGCCAGCAAGATCTACGCAGACTATGTGAAGCTGACCGACACCCAAAATGGCCTCGCCTCTAGGGACAATCGCCACCTGATATGTCTGTTGCGAAAGAGGGATGTGCCTCGTTCATTGTCGGTGGAAGAAATCACCCGCCGGATAGAGAATCATTGGAAGTTTAGTGGTGAGATAGATCTCAAGAGCATACGGTTCTCGCTGGTGGCATACGATGCCTCAGGCAATCTCCATGGCCCATTCAAGTGGTACGAGACAAACAATCGCAGGGACTACAGGTCCCAGCCATCAAGCCCGTGAACAGTAAGGAAGCCAAGGATAGCGAGGAAATCCTCATCCTCGAAGAGGGCAACCGTCTCCTCCACCGCTTCCTCAAACCTGCACCACCCCTCTCGGGAAAGTGACACCGACTCTCCCACGTAGCTGGAGTTCCAGAGGCCTGAGTTCCGAACCTTCTCGCCATAGGCGAACCTCCCAAGCCATTCGCGAGAAGGCATGCAAGCGGGACAAGCCGAGAGGAGGCCGATGAGCTTCCTCTCCATCAAGTTCCTGAAGGCCATGTCCTCGATGCTCACGACCCGAAAGGCGAAGTCGGACCTCAGGAGGTCTGACACATCCGCCTCAACTGGCCTGCAGCGCTCGCATGTTTTCGCATCCTGCTTCTCCCAGTGGCCCCGGCCGGGAGCAGGCTGAAGGCACGGATGACCCGGGTCCCCCCGTCTCAGGATAGCCCCCCCGAGGAACTTGCGAAACACGCTGCTGTTCTTGTTGCCGCCGTAGTGCTGCGTAAGCCTGACCACGAGCCTGCCTTGCGATCGAGGGTGGTTGCCAACCCTGACGATGCGTGGATTGCCATCATGGGCGTTGAACTCGCCCCTCTCGTAGAAGAAGTAGAGGCCATCTTTTGGCAACCCTCCAATGGGCTCCGTGAGCATTGGGAGCCTTGAGAGGAGGCGGTGAACCTCCTCACACTGCTTGGAGAACGTGACCCTATTGCCCTTACCCATATGCCTTCGTCCCTACAGTTGGATCAGGGAGCAGTTCTCAGCCTCAACAATCGCCTCAATATCCTGCCATGAGGACAATCTTTTCTCGAGGCAACGTCTTAGCGAACGGCCCCACGCCTTCGTGCTACGCCTTGTGCTTCCGTCGGTTACGCTTACAGCAAACACGTTAAAGTCGTTGGCCAGATCTTGCACCGCAGGAACGTATCCGGTTGACTCGCTCATGAAGCAGTAGATTTCCTCGAGGGAAGGCATGTACCTCGTCAGAACTTCGGAGAGGTCACGTTGCCTGAATACTGTTCTCCAGTACACGTATACAGACCACCCGTTTGGCGCCTTGTCCTTCATCACGAGCTCATAATCTGGTATCAAATCCCTGGGGTACAGCATCCCAAATAGGGCGGAGACGATGAGCACGTTGCCGATATCGCCATTCAGCATCTGCCCCCGGATGCCGTTTCCGAGTTCGCCGAACACAGTGCCCTGGTACCGGAATATCGCTGGCATCGTGCCGCTGGTTTGGATGGCCCTGTTCTTGGCCCATGCCTTTCTGATGTTCTCTGGTTTACTCTCCTTGGTCCCTCGTGGCGCCGTGTACACCCGGAAAGCCTCCTGCTCACTAAGCCCAGAGTAATAAGTGACAAGCTCCCTGCGACTTTCGTCCAGTTCCGGGAACCTGTTTTCATCAGGCCTTTCAGGAACTGCCCGCCAGTGGGGTTCGCTGCCCCCCGGCGACTTCTTCTTACAGCAGGCAATTAGGTAGAGGATCTTTGCATCAATCCGCTTCATGCCACGGCGAGGCTGCCACAGTTGATATATTTGTCTGCGTTAACATAGATAACATGGAAGAAATTACCCACATAGCCCCGCTGGGCTTCGAGAGAGACAGGGTAGTGGCGCCCTTTAGGAAGTACCCCGTGACCAGGGTCCACCTTCTGACTGTCGCCAGCGAGAGGCACGGTCACGAACTCTACGAGCAGCAGGCCCTTTTCACGGATCTCGTGGTTGGAGACCTAGAGGAACTGGGCATCGAGGTCCACGTCCATGACGTTAATATCTTCGACGTTCTCGAGACCATGCGAAAGACGTCGGAGGTCATCCGCCTCGAGCTCGCCCGCGGCGCGAGGGTGTACGTCAACATGTCTGCGGCCGGGAGGCTTACCTCGGTCGCCTGCAGCCTGGCGGGAATGTATCAAGGCGTCCAAGTCTACTACGTGAAGGCCACCCGCTACTCCAGCTCCAAAGAGGAGAAGAGGGAGCATGGAATCAGTGTGTGCGAAGACGTTGTCCTCGTGAGGCTGCAGAACTTCTATTTCGAGAGGCCCAAGCCATTACAGTGCGGTGTCCTCAAGCAGTTGAACGGTCGTGGGGAGATGAGGACCGAGGAGCTCCTCGAAGTCCTAGGGGAGGATTTCGATGACTTCTCCGAGGGCAAGAGGTACCGTCGTCTGCCTAGAAGGAGGAAGCAGGTCCTGCTGATGCGTCTGAATCGCAGGGTCCTAGATCCCTTGGAGGAGAGAGGGCACATCACTAGGAAGAGGGAGGGACGGTATAGCAGGGTAAGCATCTCCGAATCCGGACGTTACCTGGCCAGCATCTGCTGAACCTTACCGCCAGGGGGGTTAAGCTCGCGGAGTCCATCGCCGTCTAAACCCAGAGGGATACATCTCCCATAGCTTGTCTTCAGACTTCGACCTGACATGTCGAAAGCCAACGTGGCAAACTGGCTCACCCGGAAGAATCCCCTCTCTGCCGAACCAAGAACGCAGTATGCCGTCTAGTAGATTGGACTCGTGCCGAGACTCCGTTGGCTTCTCCTTCACGACGTTGAGAGCTATCTTGACGAACTTACCCCAGTAAGCTACACCGTTCGCCATCAGACGTACCCACCCCTTCGGCAGGCGGTCCCTTCGCCTGCTACCGGGGGAGCCCAGCATGACTATCCCGCGCTCCGTGCCCCGCTCGGGATCCCCGCTGTACGTGACATTATACCGGAACATCTCGCGCTCCACACCCATGGGAATCGGTGGAGCGGCCTCGACTGGTGGAGCGGCCCTGGCCAGTGGCACCCCCCTGGGAGGCACCTTGACCGCTGGCACGCGAGCAATCACCTGCTCCCGCCAGTACGCCTCCAAGATCCGATTAATCAACCTTTCTGACTTCGCGCTGATGATCGAGAGCTCCCGATACCACTCTTGGTCTCTGCCTGCCCTGTTTGCTATGCTATCCCTGACACGGCTATAGACCGTGACAAGGTGGCCGATCATAACGCCGGGGTGCAATTCGGCAAGGGACATCACGAGACGCAAGAAGGACTCGTCGTCCAAGAAGTGACAGGCGACATCTTCCCGCTCTATGTCCCCGGCCACCGTTGTGTCGTTGCTGACCACGTAAGCATCCACCTCATCTCGGGACAGTTCCTCCGCCACCGCAATCAGGCTCCAGTCGGCTAGCCGTGACATCTGTTTTCGGGCTAATCTGTGAAGGAGGGACGTCTCGGGCTCGCGCACCAAGATCAGATTATGGAGGAGCCGGATAACGCTGTGCTTGTGGTTCCA
>JBHIBK010000169.1:0-4331 GCA_046759065.1 Thermoplasmata archaeon
GCCACGCCTCTCACAGCATTGAGCCGAGACGATATCTGCCGAGGGGTCAGGATCCGGGAATCTGGCAGCACCACAAAGTCTTCGACTCTTCCCTCTACGGAGAGTAGGAGGGGGAGGCCCCTGCCGCAGGGGCAGGGCTCGCAGGAAGGCACGCCAACGTCTCCCAGCTGGTATCTTATGAGAGACATGGCCCGGTTGGAGAGATCCGTCACCACCATCTCGCCCGCCTCCCCGCACTCCACCTGCTCCCCGTCCCTGAGGTACTCGATGAGGATGTGGTCGGAGTGGATGTGGTACCCCCTCTGCCTCCTGCACTCGAAGCCATGGAAGCTGAACTCGCTCGATCCGTATCCCGCGTAAACGCCACATTCAAAGGCGTCCTCGAGCAAGCGTCTCGTCCAATTGTCTTCGACCTCACCTTGCCCAGTATGGATCACTCGCGGCTTCTGGCCATCACGCAACGAGTCGGCGTAGTGAGAGAGGAGCCGCAGGTTGAATTCATGGGACTGCAAGACCCTGGGCCTGAAGTCCCTGATAGACCGCATCACATCTTCTGTCTCGTCGATTCTTCCCAGGGGAACAGCGCGGAAGAAAGCTGTGTGCATGTAACGGAAGACCCCCAAGCTCTGGCTTCGGAAGCCACTTCGGAAGGTGCTAGCGGGGTGCGTGATGTGCATCGTCTTGTCCCAGGGCTTCTCAGAGTAGGCGAGCTTCATCCTCGTTATCAGGGCATTGATGATCCGCTTGTATTCGACATCCTTGGCCACCGAGATGGGAGATGCGGTCGTCCCGCTGGTTCGGTACCACTCCACTTGTTTTCTCTCCACCCCCCGAGCCAGCAGGCTCTTGAGGCTGTCTTTCGCGTCCTTCTTCGTGAGGATGGGTATCTTGGTGAGGTCGTGGATCGTCCTGATGTCGTCGGGTCTGACGCCGAGGGATCGGAAGAGTCTGTGGTAGTAGGGTACGCGCCGGTATGCATACCCAATGGTCTGGCGAAGCCTCTTCTGCTGTAGGTCGTTCAGGTCCCGAGGCTTCAACCATTGATCCCGATACCGCTCTGCAATGTGATACATCAGCGGGCGAGCCATCTCTTGCCTCCCAGCTTCATCACTCTATCGGATGCAGTTCTTCGGCCACTCCACGGCGCTTGCCACCTCTCCATGTGCTCCACAGATCCTGTCACTGTAAGCTCCGTCGCCGCAGGTACGAGTATGACGACAAACAGCTGGGAAACGAACTCGCTTCTGTAGACTCTGGCGCTGAAGCCGTCCAAGGCTTTGAGCGTTTCTCCTTCAGCTGTTTCCTAGAGGACGACCAGATCTCAGATCTCGACGTAGGGCATCTCAAGCGTCTCGACTCCGTTGCTCTCTTTCTGCATGGGTTTGCCCCTCGTCACCTGATCTGTGTGAGGGAAGCGCAGGAAGGGGTTCTGCACGAAGGTGCGAGGAGCGATAGATGCGAGGACCGTTTCCATGCCCAGCTCTTCAAGGGCTTCGTTGACGAATGTGTAATCTATCCAATCCTGGACATCGAACTCCACGGGCTCCTCGAGAAATCCGTTTTCAACTTCGAACAGGTTCTGCACGTCTTGAAGGGGGGCGCCGTATCCCCAATCACGGTTCACGAGGTCATAGGTTTCCCATGCACGGTCTTCCCCAACGTCGAACACGTTCATAGCGATGTCGATCGCGTTTTCCGGCTGTTCGAGCAGGTACTCTATGGACAGCACCGTAGCCTTTACCATCTTCCTCACGGTCTCCGGTTCTTCTTCGATCATCCGTTGGCTCGTCACCAAGGGATTGATGATTTTCCTCGGCAGGGCATCTGCAGAATATAGCAAGACGTTGAGGCCGCTCTCCTCCGCGACGATGTTGTGTGGAGCAACGAAGATCGCGGCATCAATGCTTCCCTGCTGAAGCGCAGCCAGCCGTTCTTCGTTACTTCCTATGCTCGTTAGTTCGAGATCAGTGTCAGGGTCAAGCCCATGGAGTTCCAGGATCTCTCTGGTGACGGCCCCTATCATCGAGTGGGTGCGGGACACGGCGACCTTTCTCCCTCTAAGGTCGTCGACGTCTAGGAACTCCGCTCGAGAGATGAAGTAGAAGTTAGCATCTATGATTGGGATGGCTACGATCTTCAGGTCCGCTCCCCTTAGCATCGCCAACACCGCGCTTTCCCCAGTTGCCGTGAATTGAGCAGAGCCCCCGATCACGGCTTGGACGCCCGTTGGAGCTGGGCGAGTCACGACGATTTCTAGGTCGATGCCTTCTTCTGCGTAGATTCCGGCCTCGACGCCAGCGTAGGCCCAGAGGAAATGCCACTGTTTCGACGGAATCGTTATGGTGACTCCAACGAGTTCTTGGGGGGCTGTGCTCGTCGTGAAGACGTAGGCGGCGAGGCCAGATGCCACGAGTACTATCAGCAGGAGGAGGACTCCTTTGTTTCTGGAAAGCACAAAACGCCTGTGATCATCCCTATCTTATTAGTTGGGACGGTACTGTCCGCTGAACAGTAGACCGTCGACTTCCCCTCAGCAGACGGACCGGGTAGGGTGAGACTAAGGTGGAGTGGCGCCACTGAGGATCTGATGCGAGTGTGGGACCAAAGCGTCGCCGAGAAACTCAAGAATCACACTTCTCTACCGATAGTCCCTTTGAAACCAGCGGATATAGTGATTTCGTGGTCGCGACCGCACGCGGGAGTTGACTTCGTATGCCGTACATAAGCGTTGTGGATCTGCATGTCGTCTACGAGAGCTTGAAGGGTGGGAGAGTTTATGCTCTGCGAAGCTTCGAGATGGAGGCGGAGCGAGGCCAATTCATATCTGTGGTGGGACCCAGCGGATGCGGAAAGACCACCTTCCTCAAAGTTGTGGGAGGAATCATTGAACGTTCCTCCGGTGATGTTGAGATCGGTGGTCGAGGGGTAGACGGCCCTGGCCGAGACAGAGCCTTCGTCTTTCAAGAAAACGCTCTGCTGCCATGGCTCACCACGCTGGCGAACGTGACCTTTGGCCTGTCTCTTGCCGGGGTACCCAGTGATACGGCCCGCGCAAAGGCCAACGAGTGGCTTGAACGGGTCGGTCTCACAGGATTCGAAGACCACTACCCACACGAGCTCTCTCAGGGAATGAAGCAGAGAGTCGGTATCGCCCGCGCCTTCGTCATGAATCCAGACATTCTCCTGATGGACGAGCCCTTCGCCTCGGTCGACGCCCAGACCAGAGAAACTCTCCAAGGGGGGCTCCTCCGAATCTGGCGCGAAGAGCGCAAGACGGTCCTGTTCGTGACCCACAACATCGAAGAGGCCATCTATCTCTCCGACAGAGTCGTGGTCATGACACCCAGGCCGGGAAGAGCTAGGGCGACGTTCGAGGTGAATCTGAGCAGACCTAGGACTTACGAAACGCGGGCGTCGTCCGCCTTTCAACACCTGCGCCTTCAGATATGGCAGAAGATGGCGAGGCAAGCGGGGGAAGAACCCGCATCGGCCAAGCGGGAGACGGACCAGGGATGACTGAGCGGGATTCCAAGAGGACCAGATTCTTTACGGTTCACCGGAGGGTCTTCGTTGGACTAGTGTCCCTGGCGTCGTTCGTCATCGTGTGGGAGCTGTCTAGCCCTCTCATCAACCCCTTGCTTTTCACCTGGCCCTCACAGATCCTAGCCGCCTTCGCTCGCGCTGTGTCGACGGGTGAACTTCAGAGGAACTTCCTTGTTAGTTTGACTGAGATGACCTTCGGTTTCGTTCTTGCGTTGGTTGTCGGGATACCGATAGGGGTTCTCATGGGAAGATCGAGGATCGTCGAGTATGTGCTTGATCCATTCGTGACTCTTCTCTACTCCACTCCGAGGGTGTCCTTTCTGCCCCTGCTGGTACTGTGGTTCGGCTTGGGTCTGATGTCCAAGGCGACGCTGGTGTTTCTGGGCGCGATGATCCCCATCCTCGTTACCACATTATCCGCGGTTCGGAACGTGGATGGGATCTTGGTGGACGTTGGGCGGTCTTTCGGGGCAACCCGGGTTCAGCTCCTATATAAGGTCATTCTCCCTGCTTCGCTACCCTCCATCGTTGCCGGCCTTCGACTGGCGGTTGGGAGAAGCTTGATACTGACGGTTGTGGCGGAGCTCTTCGCTTCGTCTGCAGGCCTCGGCTTCATGCTCATCAATGCGGCCGCGCTGTACCAGATCGACAAGGTGTTCGTCGCGGTCGCTGTCTTGGCGGCCATGGGTGTCGGCCTGACGGAGTCGTTCAAGTTCCTGGCGAGGCGGGTCGCTCCTTGGACCTCCTTGGCCGACCGGCGTGAGAAGGGGGGGGGTGTTTCTTCGGAG
>JBHIBK010000170.1:0-4317 GCA_046759065.1 Thermoplasmata archaeon
AAGCGTCCTCACGCTACAGTTCTCCCCGAAGGGCAGATATCTCGCGTCCGGTTCTGGGACCGACAAGGTCGACATGCACAACATCCCCGAGAACATGATCAAGATATGGGACTTCCAGAACGGGAGCGCGATTTCGAGCCTAATTGGTCACGAGGACGGCGTCCTGGAGGTCAAGTGGTCCCCTGATGGCTCAAGAATCGTGTCCGCATCCGATGACAAGACGCTGAAGATGTGGGAAGAAACGAACTGGACGAACATCGTGAACTTCACGGGTCACGCGGGCGGGGTCCTCTCCGTCGACTGGTCCCCGAATGGCAGCTACCTGATCTCGGGTAGCAGGGACTACAAGATGAGGAAATGGAACGCCACCACGGGTGAGTCCGTCGATGTCTGGGAAGCACCCAACTGCGTTCGCTCTGTGGATTGGCATGAGGAGAGGAACATGATCGTGTCCTCGGGGGTATCTGAGGTGATGGTAAGAATCCACAACGCCACGAGCGGCGCGGTGATCAATACTCTCGACGAGAACAGGGAGGTGGGAGGAGCCATAATGTCCGCGAGGTGGTCTCCCAATGGGGAGATGCTCGCCACCGCCTCTGGGAGGGATTTCGCGATAAGGGTCTACGCCTTCGGCTTGGGAGAGGATGAGCCCGCCCCGCTCATTCCGCCATGGTTGCCAGGCGTGGTCACGTTCTTCATTGTGATCGCGGTCTCAACCTGGATCGCGGTCGTCGGAATATCGAAGCTCCTCAAGAGAAGAGAAAGAAGGTGAATCACTGTCCAAGAAATGGATCTCAGCAATCTCGTTGGCCTTCCTGCTCATGCTTCCAGGCGTGGCCGCGCTGGAGATCGACGAGTCCTACCTCGGAAGCGCTCCGGGGAGATTCAACTCTGTGAAGATCTGCGACCTGGACAATGACGGCAACAAGGAAATCGTCCTCGGCAACTACGAGGGGTACCTCAACCTGATTCAATGGAAGGGCGATGAGTTTCGAGGAGACAAGCACATGGGCCCCTATGGTAAACGGCTCTGGGGAATCCACGTTGCCGACATCGACGGCGACGGCGCAGAGGAGATTTTGGCGGGCGACGGGGATGGCAATCTGCGCGTGTTCAACGGCTCCACTTTCGACGTGAGGTTCAAGATGACAGGCATGGTGAGAGACGTTCACGGGATAGCCGTTGGCGATGTGGACAACGACGGAGAGCGCGAGATCGTTGTTGGCACTGGTTACAAGATGGACTTCCCCTTGAGCGCTATCTACGTCTATTCCGCGAACACGGGAGAGTTGGAGAATCAGTTCTACCCTGGAAACGCCAGTAGGATGAGGGGCGTCGCGATCGCTGACATCGACGGTGACTCCTTCAATGAGCTGATCTTCGGCACAGGAGTTTCATTGGGCGAGACGCCTGGCATCGGCTACTTGAACATCTATCAGTTCGATGGCTCAGACTACACGAGGGAATGGCAGAGCGATGATCTGAATGGCGATGTTGTGGCCATAGAGGTACTGGACGTCGATGGTGACGGCAACCTCGAGATCGTTGCGTCGAACGGCTACAGAGAGGGTCCAGGTTTTCTCTTCATATTCAGATATCTAGGAGAGGACCCTGAAGGACGCGTTGAGTACGAGAAGGTATGGGAAAGCGAGAACATCGGTCCCAAACCCTACGGTCTCGATGTGGCGGACATCGACGCGGACGGGATAGACGAGATAGTCATAGGAAACATGGCGGGCTACATTTGGATATTCGACGGCAGCACGCACGAGGTGGAGTGGAAGAGTCCTCCCCTCGGTTCAGACATCTTCGGAATCGACCTTGGCGATGTTGATGGTGATGGCCAGATTGAGATAGTTGCCGCTCAGGGCGGCTACCAGGGAAAGGGGGATTTCACGAGCGCTTACACGGCCCCTCACATCTACGTGTTGGATGGTTCCAAGCACACCATAGAGGTCGCTCTGGGCGGACGGGACTATGTGGGATGGGTGCTCGAGATGCTGATCGCGGTTCTAGTTATCGGGCTCCTCGTCGGTCTGAACGTGTACTTCAGCCGAAAGAAGCGCAACGCCACAGCAAAAGGAAAGGAATCCACGTGATCGGGGAAATAGTCGCAGCAATGGTAATTGGCGGCGGACTCGGGAACTCCTGGATCTGCGCCTTGCTGTCTCTCGGTTCCTCCGTCGAGGGCAGGAAGAGCGGTACCGCCTTCGTGGCGGGGAGGTTCCTCGGCCTCATCCTCCTTGGGGCCGCTATCGCTGGACTCGGACTGCTGGGGAATCTGAACCCCACCTATTTCCTGGTGGCTTTCGGGGCTCTCAGCATCGTCCTTGGCGGATATGTCCTCTATCAGGCTCTCAGCGGGGGTACTCGCCCTCATCAAGGACGCTCGAAATCGCTCTTGCCACATGGGCGAAGAAAGCACTGCGAAGAGGCAATGGCGAACGGGGGAGAGGCCCTCGGGGGAACTGACTCCAAACACAAGACGGTCTCGTTCTTCTCTCTCGGTGTCTTCAGAGGCGCTACCCCGTGCCTCGAGGTGGCCGTGCTCGCACCTCTTCTCATCTCCGTCGACTTCGGCCTCGCGATGCTCATGGTTCTCGCCTATGCTACGGTGTCAACGATCTACCCCATAATCGGTATGCTTTCAGGCAATCTCCTGAGGCAGTCGCGAAGGTACGCCCTTCATGTCAGAGTTGCCGCGGCTCTGCTGATAATCGTGCTTGGATTCTACTTGATGGCAAACGCCTTCGGAGGTCACTGATGGGAAGAGAACAACGCATCTGGAGGAAAAGACTCGTCTTTCAGATACTGAGCCTCATCCTAGTGAACAGCATGATATTCGGAGTGATATCCTTCGGTGAGTCCCCGCTCGTGAGGGACATCTACCTTCCGAACGCGACGACCAAGTTCTTCGAGAACGCCCCCACCTACTCCGTCGTCTACAAGCTCCAGGACACCTTGGTAGCTGAGTTCGATACCTTCTACTCGGACCTGGTCCTCCCTCTTTTCATATTCATCGCACTGGTCCTCATGCTGGGGAGAGTCTGGTGCGCCTGGCTCTGCCCGCTCGGCTTCCCCCAGGACCTGCTTTCCTTGTTGCGCAGGAAACTGGGCATATCGTACTACCGCATACCGCGGTCGGCCGGACAGGCCCTCCACTCCCTCAAGTATCTCGCTCTCTTCATCATCATCTTCTACACGCTCACCTTGGGACTGCCGGGGTCCGGCTTGTCCGAATTCAGGACAGCCCTTGCCATCCCGTACGAGCAGCTAGACCCGAACAGGGCCCTCTACGTCTACCCGCAGATGGCCCTCGGGCTTCTCCCGCCGAGCACCATAGTGCCATGGCTCTCGATATTGACCACCATCTTCTTCCTGGCGATGACCTTCAAGATACGCAGGTTCTGGTGCTACATCTGTCCCGCTGGGGCTATGCAGGGGCTCTTCCACAGGCAGGCTCTGTTCCAGCTCAAGAAGGACAATCTCAAGTGCACGAGCTGTGGGGTGTGCGCGAGGGTCTGCCCGATGGGGATCCGGGAAGTGTACTCGGAAAGGGTGAAGGAGAAGGTCACGCAACGCAACTGCACTCACTGCTACAAGTGCTTGGAATGCTGCCCGGAGGACGACTGCCTGTACGCCACATTCCTGGGCAGGAGGTTCCTGACCTCGAAGTCCATGGAGCACTTTGACGTTTAGGAGAGACTGACATGAATCTGATTGAGCGGAACAAGAGGGGTTCAAACCCCGCTGATTCGAGCGAGAAGGCTAAAAGGGAAAGGATAGAAAGGCTTGTCGCTGGTCGCGGAAAGGAGATCATCGAGAAGACGAAGGAGAAGATATCCACGGAGCTGGGCAAGCTGGCTCACCTGGAGAACAGGGCCAAGGGGATGAGCTACTTCGACGAGATGGCTCAGACCGACAGTGTGCGGGCCAAGGAGATCGAGGAGTTCAAGGCGAAGGGGGGCAAGGTCATCGGGACCTTCTGCCACTTCGTCCCGCTCGAGATAGTCGACGCCTCTGGCTGCCTCCCGCTCCGCCTGGGCTGCGGGCACCATGCCCCCGTCGGGCTGGGCGAGAGCTTCCTCGGAGATCCGAACCTCTGCCCGCTCGCCAAATCGATGGCGGGATGCGCCGTGATCGACGATTTCCCGCTCTACAGCTCCTGCGACTACATCATAGCTCCCTCGCCCTGCGACGCCAAGCTCAAGCTCGGAGAGGCTCTGAAGGAGCTCGGCCCCGTCCTCACAATGAACGTACCCAGGGTCAAGAGCGGGGAGTCCATCCGAAGGCAGTGGATCGAGGAGATCAAGAACG
>JBHIBK010000171.1:0-4309 GCA_046759065.1 Thermoplasmata archaeon
TGATGGGGCGGATATCGTGAATCCTGGATATAATATTATCGTGACTGGGGGAATGATAAACCTCAACTGGATTCTGCACAAAGTTAGAACGGTATCACCGAAGCTGAGCAACGAACTCGGACTAGAATATGTCCAGTCCCATCATGGAAAACGAGCGGTCGAAATCGTAGAGTTCGATGAGCTTCTTTCTAGAGAGGCTTCGGACCAGAGGTACGGCCATCATTCGCATCCATGTTTTTCGATCAAGCCTGTATCCCCTTCTCTCGAACCTCCTCTGCAAGAGCCTTGAGGTCAGATAATAGACGAATATTCGCTTTTTAGCGGCCTCGACCTCGATAGAGGCCATGATCTTGTGGAAGGATCTTTCGGTGGGACACGCCACTTCCCTGACGACGACAGAATTCTCGCCAGGAGACTTCACCACATAGCCTTGAGCCTCCCTGCCATCGGCCAGAGATATGCTCTTGCAAGTCAGGGGTGTCGTGTCTATCTTCATATTGAGGTAAGCGGGTTGCCTGACGGCGAAACCTAGTAGCCTGCGAACCGAGCGGGAATACATTTCATCGGTCGTCCTCCAGTCCTTCTTGCGATAGGTGCGCAGTACCCCGTCCTTGGGTTTCCTTGGGGCCCTTACGAGCTTCTGGGCACTGCCAAGGGACAGGGCATCGATGTAGCCGAGGTTCAGGTAGAGGTCATATGCGACCAAAGATTCCGCCGTCAGGAGAAACGCGATGCGAATGTCATTTTCCCGGAGGATGTTATGAGCCGCCTTCATGAGAGTGGTGGCGATTCCCCTTCTGGCCTTGTCCGGGACGACGGTCACCCCAGCAATCCCTCCGACGACCTCCACGCCTTCACGGGTCCTTGTCGGTATCCTGAGAGGGAGGACCTGGCCAATAGTTCTACCCCGCTCAATCGCATAAACGCCGACAATATCCATCCAGCGTTCATCATGCTTCAAGTACTTCTTCACCACTTCCTCCGTAATCGGCCAGCCAAATGCCTGGAGATTCATAGACAATACGTCATCGTGATCGGTCTCATCGTAGGATACTAGCCTCACGTGCGAGGCACAACTGAGGCTGGGTATTTATTCGTAACCCGAGGCGGTCGCAGCAAAAGCCGCCAAGAGTGGCCAAAAATCAAAATCCTTAAGAGAGCCCGTCTGTTCTTGGCACAACCATGTATGATACGATAATTGTCGGTGCCGGTCCAGCAGGTCTTACCGCCGGAATCTTTGCCACATCGAGAAAGCTAAGCACATTGATATTGGACGCCAAGGTGGCGGGAGGGCAGCTCAAGTTTCTCTATCCAACGAAAATCATCCACGACTATCCTTCCCACCACCATATTGAAGCTAGGAAGCTCGCCGAACTCATGGTAGACCATGCAAGAGACAGCGGTTGTGATGTTCATGAAAACGAAGAAGTGAAAGACCTCAGGAGGGCGGAAGAAGGACTGACGGTCGTGACTGAGAAGGGTGAGTACAAGGCAAAGACTGTGATCCTGGCATTGGGCATGGGGCTCTTTGAGCCTAGGAAACTGGGGGTACCAGGCGAGGAGGAGTTTGCCGAAAAGGGTGTCTACTATCGGATAAGGAATAAAGAGATGTTCATGGGAAAGCATGTCCTGTTCATTGGCGGGGGAGACACGGCCCTCGAGATGGCAATCAGCCTCGTGGATGTCGCGGACCGCGTTTATCTCGCACACAGAAAGAACGTGTTTAGGGCAATGGAGACTAATGTCGAGGCGGTAGAGAAATCCTCGATAGAGGTCCTTTTCAACACCGAGTTGAAAGAGGTGTGCGGGGATCAGGTGGCCACGGAGGTCATCGTCTTCAACAATCAAACAAAGGAGGAGACGGCAATCCCGTTGGAGGCCATCGTCATAAACATAGGGTTCTCACCGAAGCTCGAATCCGTGCAGAACTGGGGCATAGAGCTGGAAGGCAAGTCGATTAGGGTGAGGCCCGACATGAGAACCTCAATGGAAGGCGTCTTTGC
Source organism: Thermoplasmata archaeon (assembly GCA_046759065.1). Taxonomy (GTDB): domain Archaea; phylum Thermoplasmatota; class Thermoplasmata; order RBG-16-68-12; family JAGMCJ01; genus JAGMCJ01. Next base: position 2,004 of record JBHIBK010000171.1, read on the forward strand.
CTGCGGGGACATAGTCACCTATCTGGGTAAGGACAAGAGGATTGTGACGGGCTGCGGAGAGGCGGCTACGGCAGCGATTTCCGCCTACAAGTACATCAAGAAGCCATACTGGGCCTAGTCCTCGTCCATCTTCCACAGAGCGTCGCCCACATGGTGAAGGGACTCGAGCGCTTTCCCTTTGTTCTGGTTGACCATCTCCCTCCCGCTCATGAGCGCGACCCCGACGGCAAGTGGTTGAAGATTCCTCTCATCCCTGACCCAGGCCAGATCACCCTCCGAAATCGAGGGATCGGCATCAACCACACCGGGGGCCATAACATCAGCACCGTTGTACACGAACTCCACCGCGCCCATGTCCACGGTCACGTATCTGTTCTTGGGACAGCACGCTAGCAGTCCGCGCACGGAGAGGAACGGGCGTTCCTCGACAATGAGTCCTAGGACCTCTCCATTGACATAGATAATGTCCATCGTCCTCAGGCTCGCCGTATCGACGCTGTCGGAATCGGAGAGGGCCTGACAGCCAAGAGCCCGCTCGATCTCTTCAGCTATTCTCCTCACTTCTTTCCTGCGAAGTCTGTGCCTCTTCTTGGGCTTCAGCCGCATCGTTTCTCCTCCTCCTGCTCAAAATCGTGATGATAATCGGTACTATGGGTACAATCCAATCCACAAACTCAGAAATAGGTTCGAACTTGATTTGGGCTGAGGAATCGAACTGCCAAGCGATGTCGTTGAGGTTGCATGAATAAATGGAGGTCAGATTTCCCTTGGTGTCCGTATTCGTTGCTATGCCGGTCATGGCGTTCCAGGATGAACCACCATCGGTTGAGTAGTTCCCCACTATCTGATCGGAGGAGTTAATCCATAGAGCGTACACGTAGGATGAGCCAGTATCGAGAGTGATCGTGGGCGACCTTCCTGTGTCGGTTGAGTTGAGGTTGCTTGTCGACCAGCTGCCGGTGTACTTGGAGTAGTTCACATATTCGGAGTTGTTGACGTACAACATGTGGATGTTCCCAGAGTCGACAACCGCCGAGGGTCCCTTGTTCGATGCCCCGCTACCCGTCGTGTCGATGCTGTCCACGGTCTGCCAAGTGCCAGATGAGCAATTCCTTCCCTCCAAATAGCCGTCAGCATACCAAATGACGTACATGTCCGCGCTGTTCAGAGGAAGAACGATTGGGTAAATCTCCTCGTTCGACACATCCGAGGAGCGCATGAGCTGCGGCGTGCCCCACTGGGTAATGTCCCCGGGGCTGTCTGTGTAAGTGACGTTGATGTTGTACCCGCTCGTGGCGTTCTTCGTGGTTGCAGCGACCCAGACGTAGCCTGATGAGTTGACCGTGATGTACCCGACCTTATAGTCCTCATCTAGTCCCGAAACTTCCACGGTCGAGGGGGAACCCCAGGAAATCGTGCTTCCAGAGATGGATCCTTTTGCCACTGAAACGTTCTTCGATGTTGTATCGTTGTCAGCGATCACATAGACCATCGAATCGCTGGAGTTGTACCAGATTGACGTGTATTGAGCGCTCTCTATGGGGAAATAACCAGGTGTGTTCGTCCATGTAGAGCCATCTGAGCTGTACTCATAGGAGATGTTACCAAGTGTTCCGTTATAGTAGAAACTCCAGTAGTACGAGCCGTCGTAGAAAAGCTTCCTCTGGCTGGAGAAGGCAGTGTTGGAGAGCGAGCTTGAAGTTTCCTCCACCAGATATATGCTCCTTGTTCCGCCCCTTGTAGACCAGTCCGTTGGCTCTCCTATCGTATCTCCTTCACCGCTCCAATCCGTCGTGAAGAAGAGTATGCGTGAGTTGAATAGGGGACCAAGAGTTACCAGCGCCGCCGAACATTCCATCTGATAGTCATTCTTCTTCGCCTCCACGGTGGCCCATTCAGAGAACGCCTCTCCGTTCCATTTGAGAAGGTAGCTCGACTGCGGAAGAATCTCTCCGTAAATCCCCCTAATCTCGATCATGTAATCATAACGGGCTCCACCAAGAGAGAACCCGAACCCGTCAGACGCGTTGGAATCTATGTAAATCCTCGTTACATCTTCTCCCGTCACTCTTCGCGGGATTTGCACGATCCCACTAGGGGCACCCTGAGGACCTGCTCTGAGTCTCGTCTGCGGCACGGCCGCGCCTCCGAGCATCATGCCCTTCGTCCTCAGATAGAAAAAGGCAAAGGCATCGTCCTTGTCCGCAGCATACTCCGTGATGTCCACATTCTTGTTCACCAGGTCATCATCGAGTCCATCAAAGCTTCTGTTGACCCAGTCAGAGAAAAGCCCGTCTATCCTCATT
>JBHIBK010000172.1:0-4305 GCA_046759065.1 Thermoplasmata archaeon
AGTTCCGACATCTTCACTCTGCAGGTAGACAGCTCCAATGATCACCGTCGCCTCCGCAGATGGCTTTGGAACGACGAGTGTAGCCGGGCTTACGGAAATCCTGGCGTCGCGCGAGCGGATTGAGATCCTGGAGTCGGCAGGAACAATATCTGTATCAATAATGAGGCCCACGTATGTCCTCTCTCCGACCTCGATCCTGGCGTGCGCGCGATCGAACTGTAGACCGTTCTCCGGCTTGACTTCCCCGACATCAACTCCTGATTCCAGGCCGACGATTTCCTCGTGAACATCCTTGTAGATCTGGTTAAGCAGCTCGAAGGCCTTCTTCTGGCGTTCGACGACATCCGGAGGGACTCCAGGCTTCTCTCGCGCCTGCGCGCGCTTCTCCTCCTGAACGTGCTTGCGGAGCCAGGCATTGACTTGGGAGGCCAGGACGCTGTAGAAGTGATGTAGCCGATGCAGACCGTCACGAGTATCGCTGAGTACCTCGTCGTACACCCGAAGCTTATCTCGAATGAGCTTGTTCGCACCGTTCACGCGGAGCGTGCCAAAGAGTCTAACCGCGTAGGGATCGTCATCGAAATCGAATAGGGTAAGATCCATAGCGTTATCGTTCTCATCGACCACTAATAGACCGCCGATCCGGCGTTTGAGGCCAACTTCCTTCTGCGGCAACGGATGGTCAGCGCGGAACAACTCTCCCTCCAGTGTCAAGGTCCATTCCTCGAACTTGAACTCCTTCTCCAACGTGTCAATGAGAACCCCTTTCGGATCCGAGTAACCGAGGACCTCAACATCGCCTTCCTGCCTCCCTTGTGGTGTCAGGAAGATCATCTCAACGCGGCGTCGTGGATTGGAGTTGATGAGTCTCAGCATATAGAAGTTAGACAACCGCTCAATCAGAGTGGCGTTCTGCGGAAAGGATCCGCTCTTGAATCGAAATGACACGTTCGTGCCGTTGCCTGAAGGGATCCTGCAGCGATCCCGGATTTCCCTCGTTACTGGAACCGGACCCTCGAACTTCACGAGCAATTTCTCCTCTTTCCCCTTTCCTCTCCTTCGCCTCTTGAACGTCGCCTTCGCGTAATATCCGTCCTTTATTGAATGAACCACGCCTCCGTACTGCTGGCTGAGCAGGACGTCGGTCAGACCCTTTCCGAACAAGCTGCGGCTTCCCTCGAAATGCGTCCCCTTCTCGTCACCGTAGACCGAAAATAGTGTCTTCATCTCATTGTAACTCATTCCCTCCGCGAAGTCGATCACATCGAAGGTCCTCGACTTCCGTGTGACGTATATCCGGATGGGCTTGTTCTGCTCCTCATAGTCACGGTCCCCACGGGCGCGAGCTGCTTTCTCGAGGCCCGTGTAGGAAACGTCACTGTTCGTGATGGGTTCAGCGAGAGCTTTCACGAAACTCTTTCTCATCGCCTCGTGCATTTTCCTCAGCAAGAAGCGGGATGAAAAACGTATCTCTACTTCTTCGGATCTCACGTCCTGACTCCCCCTTTTGCTTAGCCCCGTCCTCCTCTATTGGAAAAGACTTCAGGAAATTTTCGGTTCATCCACTCGAGAAAATCCAACATTTTCGTGTCTTCCGCTTGCTGGGCCAATTGGGCCCAGTCATAGAGCTTGGATCGTAGAATTCTTACCGGTGTGTAGGGAACCGCTCCCAGCAATTCGAAGATCTCGGGTCTTGCCACTGCCCCTCCCTCCCCCGCAGTGAACTTTCGGAAGGCAGTCGACCTGCGAATGTTTCTAGCGATCCCTTCGTACAGGGTTCTCGGGGGCGACGGAACGGATCGTCTATTTGTCCTTTCCCGGACCGGCGAATTCAGCAGGTCTCTAGTCTGCTTCGCCACGCGGTGACCTAGCTCCGTGAGGACGTATCCCTCCGCACTGCTCTTGACCGCCCAGTTCCGGTACTTAGGCCGAAGCTGGAGCAGCGCCCTGTTCCCTCTCGTTGCGTCCGGATATTCGGAAAATCCAGGGAGCGAAAACTTCTCGGGGAACAAGCGGAAAAGAGCCACAACCAGATTCTCGAGGGTGGGGACGATGCGGCTTTCCGTCAATAGGTATATCGCAAAGGTCGCAAGTCGGTTCAGGTCTATGTCCACGTACCGATCGTGTTCATAGGGCGTGCACGCTTTGGCGATCCGTTCCGATACTGAAGAACTACTCATTGCTTCCCACCTCCTTCGGACCTTGACGGACGTCTTCCAACCAGGTTGTCCCTCGATCCGTCAGGCTGTAGTCCACCCTCTGACCGGCCCGGTTTCGCTGTATCAACCCCAGATCCCACATTCTGCTCAGCAGGCCCACACGCATAGTATTGAGAACCGCACCCGACCAATTCTCACGAAGAGTTCGCAGACGTTCGGTCATCTGGTCCGGGGAGTCCTTATTCTCCTCGATCGCGTTGAGGATCAGACGCATCGCTCGGCATTCCTTGGGAAGGGCCTCAGTGACATGATCTAGATAGGAGTCAGCTTCCTCCTGAGAAAGGGGTCTCTCGAGCTTGCCATTATCTATTACGGGATTGGTGAGTCTGCAGAACTCCAATCCAAGCTTCGTGAGCCCAATCAATGTATGACCCGCCTTTTCAACGATGTTGGCGAAACCGATGTTTCCTGGCATTCCGTAGATCACACCGTCCTTGGTGATGTGTCCCACAAACTGGCTCTCGAAACGTTCAATGGACTTTACCTCGGAGAAACCTTTGGGGAATCCCGTGGATAGCCTTTCTAGGAGATCCTTCCCTAACCGAGACTCTGCCCGTCTGAGATCTCCGCCAATGTGGGCCGCAGCCTGGGAAGCCAATCTCTGTATCTTGCTGAGTTCTACCCAGGGACCTTTTTGGACAGAAACCGACGCAAGTTGACGTAGTGCCACCTTCAGAGGCAGGAACTTGTTATACTGGCCCCATATGTAGCCCGAGAAGGGCCCATCTGGCCGGGGCATTGCCACTGTCGAGACTTGGTCCCACTTGACTGAATTACGTCCAATTCCGCTCTGGCTACGGCCGCCGGGGTGTGTCCCTGGGACATCCTCCTGTGAAGAGACTGAGAAATCGTGGCCTACATCTAGTTCGAATGGCGATCCGGCCTCCTGCCCTTCGATTGTGAGCTGGTTAACGAATGCCGCTGATGCAAATTCCTGGAGGTCCCTGTACCTTCTGTCTCTTATCAACGATAGGACCCTTTCGTAAGTATCCGGATCAATATCCAGTACGAATCTCATTATTACCACCGCGATAACGGTATCCATAAAGGATAACGGAGTTGAAGTACTTAAGCGTTCGGGTTCAAGAGCCTAGTAACCCTCATGATTCCAAGCGATGGAGTTCGACCCTGTGCGTGGACCTTGTACATTCGCCATCCAACGGGAGGGGAAGACTCAGGGGCAAAGATCAAGATCGAGGCGTGGATGCCCACATGATGGATCTGTCACTGAACAAGGAGCTGGGTCGCAGGTATGATAGTCTCGCCCAGAAAGCACGGATCATTACGGAAGCCTGGGTTCGCGACAACCTGTACTGCCTCGGTTGTCTAGAAGACCGCCTCACGACTTCACGGCCGGGTCGAGCAGTCATAGACTTTCGCTGCCGGAACTGCGGACGAAGATACCAACTCAAGAGCCAACGGAGACCCTTCAGGAACCGAGTCCTAGATGCCGCCTGGCAGCCCATGGCATCCGCGGTCAGGGCAGGGAAAGCTCCCAACTTCCTGTTTCTTCATTATGATGTCACTGACTGGATGGTAATGAACCTCTTCGGCGTGCCCAACCACTTCATGACCTTGTCGGCCATTGAGCGGCGACGGCCCCTTGCGCGCGGGGCGAAAAGATCGGGATGGGTGGGCTGCAACATTCTTCTTGGGCAACTGCCATGGGATGCCAAAGTCCACATCGTTCGAGACTATCGAGAAGTCCCTCGAGAGAAAGTGCGGAGGAGATGGAGTCGATTTGACTTTCTGCAGGACGCCGCCCACGAGTCCCGGGGCTGGACGGCCGACATTCTTGTCTGCGTCCGGAGGCTGAACCAAAGGATGTTCACTTTAGACGACGTTTACGGCTTTGAGGACGAGCTGGCCCGTCTACACCCTCGGAATCGCCACATCGGGGCGAAGATAAGGCAGCAGCTGCAGATCCTGAGAGATCAGGGCATTATCAAGTTCCTTGGCGAAGGTCATTACTTACTTGTAGATTGAGCAGTACAGAGGCCTCCTCGGTACCACTTGGCCTCCCTGAGACACTATGCATGGAGTGCTACAACAGATCGTGAGAAAAGCCAGTCGGCGAAGCTCTCAA
>JBHIBK010000173.1:0-4258 GCA_046759065.1 Thermoplasmata archaeon
AATGAGGACCAGCTCAGGGAGGAGTACATACAACCAATTCTACGGATTGTTAACCCTCACTACCTTGTGAACCAGCGCATCGCTGGAGGTCTCAGGCCCGATTTCCTTCTTTTTGAGCGGGAAGAGGAGAAGCGATCGGGGGATGTTAGTCTTGCCATCGCCGTCGCCGATGCTAAGGCCTGGGGGACAAATTTTGACACCCGTGGGCCCCGCGACCTTAGGAGCCCAGTTCGCCAGCTCTATGAATATTTCATTCAGGCCGAGAAACGGTGGGGTTTTCTCACAGATGGTAAGAGATGGAGACTTCAGGTCAAGGATGCACGACAAGAGTTCCACTATGAGATCAACCTGGCCGATATCATCGAAAAGGACGACTTCGACTCCTTCCGCTATTTCTACTTCTTCTTCCGCAAGGAGGCCTTTATCCCAGGGCCAAGAGGCAGGTGCTATCTCGACGATGTGAGGGCGGAGAGCGAGCGGTATGCTCATGAAGTAGGCGAGGAGCTGAAGGAACGGGTCTATAAGACTCTCCTGACCCTCGCCAAAGGCTTCCACCAAAGGAGAACCAATAGGCTCGACGCCTCAGTAGAAGATGTGAGGGAACGAATAAGGCAGAACTGCCTCATTCTTCTGTACCGGTTACTCTTCCTCTTCTACGCTGAGGATTGGGGGTTCCTCCCGGTCGATTCGCCACAGTACAAGGAGGTCAGCCTCGGCGCTCTTCGGGATAGAATTCGGGGCATTTGGGAGCGAGACCCTGATGAACTCTCAGCCGAGATCTCGACATACTGGAATACCCTGAGGACGCTCTTCGATCTAGTTGATCATGGCAACGAAGCTCTGGGCGTCCCTCCTTACAATGGAGGACTCTTCCACCGAGCCGAGGACGGCAGGGGTGTCTTAGGCAAGGATGACTTTCTTGACAAGTACTCCATCGGGAATCGATATCTGGCCGAGGCTATCTACCTTCTAGGGACCACCACTGACCCGGAAACTGGGAGGACTGTGGGGGTCGATTACGCCAGTCTTGAAACGCGTCACCTAGGCAGCATCTATGAGGGGCTTCTTGAATATCGACTTCGATTCGCTGAAGAGCGTAAGGTAGTGGTTAGAAAGGGCAAAGTCGAGAAATGGGTATCGCTCGATGAGTACGAAGGGAAGACCCCTTTCGAGGGTCTACCGGAGGATAGGAGGGTAAATGCAGGGGACCTCTACCTAGCGACAGAGAGGCATGAGCGGAGGGTCACTGGGTCATACTACACTCCTGACTTTATCGTGAACTACATTGTGAAGAAAACGGTCGGAGCCGTAGTCGAGAGGAAACTAGATCATGCTCGAACGAAGGGAACTAGTAGAGCTGATGCTATTTTGAACATCCGAGTCTGTGACCCCGCAATGGGGAGCGGTCACTTCCTCGTTGAGGCGACTGAGTTTCTCGCCTTGAGACTTCTAGAGGCGTTAGAGGAAGATGTTAAGGAGGGCTTGCGGGATGAGAAGGAGTTTTCGCCCACTCTGGCGAAGCGGAAGGTTCTCAGCAGGTGCATACATGGAGTCGACCTCAACCCGCTAGCCGTTGAACTTGCCAAGGTTGGGTTGTGGCTTGTCTCACTTTCCAAAGACGAGCCGCTCACCTTTCTGGATCATCATCTGCGGACGGGGAATGCCCTTTTGGGAGCTGACCTGAGGGAAATTGTGTTCTTCCCTCGCAGAGCCAGCAGAACGGGAAAGCTTCCGACGACATTGGTCAGAAAGTTACTCGAGAGACGGGCTAGAATTGACGCACTCCCTGCAGACACCGTGGCCGGAATCAAGGAGAAGGAGCAAGCCTTGGACGAACTCATAGAGTCGGAGGAGTACAAGAGAGTTGCCTGCGTGGCAGACGCTTATGTCTCACTCCGCCTAGGGAATAAGATTCAAAGCAAAAATCCGGAAGCCACCTACTACAATCTCGTCAACGAAGCCTACTACGGCGAGGCGAAGAAGTGGGCATCGAAGACCAAGACGAATTGGGTTAGGCAATCGCGACGCGACGCTACCCGTCTTTCGTTCTTTCATTGGGAGCTTCAGTTTCCCGAAGTTTTCTATCCTGGCGAAGCTGCAGAACGGCAAGGGTTCGATGCGATTTTCGGCAACCCGCCCTACGTTCGAAGCATTCGGCTCAAGGATCTGTCCAAGGAGCTTTGGTCCTACTACCGAACGTATTTCGACACCGCTGTCAAGGGAGAGTTCGACATATACTTCCCTTTTGTCGAGCGGGGTCTGGAAATTCTCTCCCCTGACGGCCTGTTTGGCTACATCCTGCCCAACAAGTGGCTCACCTCGAAGGTAGGCCGCCGACTGAGAGAAAAGCTCGTCGATGGCCGCCATGTCACTGAACTGGTGGACTTTGGCTCCTACCAAATCTTCCCCGAGGCGACCACCTACACCTGCCTGCTTTTCTTGGCTAGACACCCGAGTGCATCGTTCGTATGGAAATCTTGGGACTCTCCTCAGCAGAGGCCTGTGCTCGATGATGACCGAGGCTGGCAGTCTGTCACAATTCAATCAACGGGTCTGGGAGGCGAACCGTGGGTCGCACTCTCGGCAGAATCGGTGGCGATATTCGAGAAGTTGAGCGTCTATCCCGCACTAGGCCAGTTCTGCAGAGTCTTCAAAGGAACAGGCACAGACGCGGACTCAATCTTCTTGTTGGAGAGACAAGATAATGGTCTGTTCTCTCGATATCTGCGCAGCAATGTAGACCTAGAGGAGGACTTGGTGAAGCCGAGTGCGAAAGGGAGCGATATCGACCCGTATCAAATCTCGACTTCGCACTTTCTCCTCTGGCCGTATCAGACGATTGGCGATTCCATCCAGCTTATCTCTGTCGCCGATCTGAAAGAACGCTTTCCCGATACATGGAGCTACCTTAGCAGTCCCCGAGTCAGGACCGTTCTCGAGGACCGAGAGAGTGGGAGGTTTAGGGGGAGGGAGGACTTCTATGCCTACAGCTATCCGAGAAGTATGGCGCTTCTCTCCAAGCAGAAAATAGTCCTCCCAGATGTGGTCAGACGCGGCGAGTTCGCTTTCGACGAAACGGGCCTCCATCTAGTGGATACGGCTTATGGAATTGTCCTGCGGGACGATATTCCTCTCTCGCCTCAGTACCTCGTGGCAGTTCTGAACACCAAGCTCTTCACCTACTTCCTCAAGAACACCGGCACCGACCTCCGCGGAGGATACTTTCGGATGAAGACGGCTTACCTTAACCCCTTCACACTTCGACCCATAGCCTTCGCTACTCCTCTGTCTGAGCGTCAGCGTCTCTTGGCGAAGGCTATCGAACTCTATTCTTTGGGCCTGAAAAGCCGGAGCTTCCGGGGTCTGGCAAACTTCATAGAAGACCTCTTGCAGCCGCACCACATGGCCGACCCGGCACTTGCAGAAGCCCACAACGAATCACTGCTCGGCTCCCTCTATCCTGTAGAGAACTATGAACGATGTGAGCGGTCGGATGTGGTTCATGAGCTCGTCGTCCATTTGGCGGATCATATGGCGAGCCTAAAGCGGGATATATACCGAGAAAAACAGTCGTTCCTTTATTGGCTGGAGTCCGAGATCGGCACCGAGATCGACGACCTCGTTGGAAAGTCCGTGATCAAGGGCTATGACGAGATTACCGTAAGGGAACTCCTAGACCGCCTGAAGAAGAACCGAAAAAGGATTCACAGAGATCCTGGCCAACGCGACTTTCAGGACCGCCTCAGGGTGGATTGGAGGCGAAGCCTGGCAAGGCTCCGCCCCCTCAAAGAACGCCTGGCGGCAACCAACGTCCTCATCGACCTCCTCGTCTACCGCCTTTACGACCTCACAGCGGAGGAGATCGCCATTGTGGAGGATTGCACCCTTGAGGAAGTGCGACGCAAGTACCGTTGGCCTATGGATGAGGGACAGCAAAGGAACACCACAGTGAAAGAGGGAAGGTCGAAATGAATTGTCGGTTCCCTCTCTTTCGTAGTTTCTTTGCCGAGTCATCTGTTCAGTTGTGGTTTCTGAGGCTGAGTGGGAAGAACGAAGGCGTATGCTGGCAAGGTCATCCAAACCGTCGCGTAACACTTCGCCTGTATCTACCTGAAAAGGTGTAGACAACTCAAATACGGCGTCCTATCCGCACTTCAAGAATACGAGACGGAGAGTACTTTCAGTCAGTCCCTATTGTGGACTATATAAGCGCTCTTGCGGTTCATTCCTTGATGGCCTTTGTGACGGCGCTCGAAGA
>JBHIBK010000174.1:0-4247 GCA_046759065.1 Thermoplasmata archaeon
TGAAGAAGGAACCCTTGGATGAAGCCGCCAAAAGGCTGAGGGATACCAGACCTACGGCATACGACCTCTTCTATGCGGTTGACCACATGCTCAGGGAACTCGAGAAAGGGACACCTCCGATCAAGGCCGCCTCCGATTACGTGAACCAGATCTCGGACATGTGCAAGAGAATAGGAGACAATGGCAATGAAATCATCCGTGATGGGGACTCTATTCTGACCCACTGCAACGCAGGGGCCTTGGCGACTGTTGACCACGGTACCGCGCTCGCACCCATGAGAGCCGCGCACAGAGATGGGAAGAGAATCTGCGTGTATGTCGATGAGACCCGCCCCAGGCTGCAAGGGGCAAAGCTCACGGCGTGGGAGCTGGGGAACGAGGGCATAGACTACGTCATAATCGTGGATAACGCGGCGGGCCGCCTGATGCAGTCTGAAGAGATCGATCTCGTCATTGTGGGTGCTGACAGGATCGCCACCAATGGAGACGTCGCGAACAAGATAGGAACGTACGAGAAGGCGCTCATCGCCAAGGACAACGGAGTGAGGTTCTATGTCGCTGCCCCTACGAGCACGATAGATTTCTCCCTGCCCGACGGAAGGAGCATCCCAATAGAAGAGAGAAGTGAGAACGAGGTTCTGGAGATTGCCGGCACGAGAATAGCCCCGAAGGGTGCCAAGGCCAGAAATCCTGCGTTCGATGTCACTCCCGCGGATTTGATAGAGGGAATAATCACCGAGAGGGGAATTCACAAGACCTACGAACTGAGGGCGTTGTCTGGATAGAACGCGCGACATTCAAGCCAAAGTTCGGAAACTTCTATATTGACATCGCCGATGAGGGTGCAATGGCAAGATGTCCCGTCTGTGATCATGAAGTGGAGGAGAAGTCGACGTGTCCACGTTGCGGGACGGACATCATTCAGCTCTTAAGTCCTTCCTCTGCTCTTGATGTTGAGATGGTGAAGGAACCGCTGGTTAGCCTGCAGTGTGAGCGGTGCGGCGAGGGCAACCTTGTGCTTGAGACGGACGAGACCGACATCCCCAGGTATCGGTGTCCCAACTGCAGGGCGTACAGGGGGGAGTTCCTCCACACGGGGAAGGAGGCGTACTACTCCACAACGGAGCTGCGTGTAGGTCAGTACATCGACACAAGACTCAAGATGGCGGGTCATTTCTTCCTTCCTGTGGAGAATCACATGGGATATATGGCCCGCAAGATTTCTGAGGCCACCAAGATCGAACCCGACCAGGTTGAGAAGGCGGTTCAATACCTTGCCGAGCGGAGCATCATAATGATAGTTCCCAAGGGCGATCACTTCGAGGTTGAATTCAGATGAAATCCAGTCATCTCGGGTGGGATTAGATTGATTCTCGTCACGACATGGTTCGGCTCTTTTCTACTCGATGGAGAGAAGGTGGTGGAGTACAAGCTGTTCCCGAAGAACCCCATGGAAATCGCCGCGAGGATGAAACGAGTAAATGACTTCAAAATCCTGAAGGAGGAGAGGGAGCTCGTTCAGGATCTTGATGAGTTCTTTGTGGTGGAGAACAGACTGGAGAAAGTCGGAGGTGTCGGGATAGACATTGAGGTCCCATTCATCCCCTCTGAAGACTACGAGTTCGGAAGAGACTTGTTGCACAAGGCAATGATTCTGGTTGCCAAGGAGAAGATGAGCCGAACGGTGGGGAGGGACGATCATCTTTCTCAGGCCATAAACGCGCTGGATGATTTGGAAAAGGCGATCAACATACTCCATGGCAGACTCAGGGAGTGGTACGGCCTCCATTTTCCCGAGCTTGAGAAGATAGTGGATGGTGACAAGTTCATCCAACTGGTATCGGAGTTTGGGAGCAAGGTGAAGATTCCAGAGATGGAGGATGTGGAATCCATCGGATTCGAGCTCACTCCAGAGGATGAGAAGTCCATTTCAGAACTTGCGGGCTTGATAGAGGAGGCGAAGTCGAGGAAGGACTCGCTTCAAAAATACATCGAAACGGGCATGAGGTCGTTCGCCCCCAATGTCACTGAGATTGTTGGGCCAATAATTGGTGCTAGACTCATCGACTTGGCTGGCAGTCTTGAGCGGTTGGCGAGACTGCCCTCGGGCACAATCCAGCTCCTTGGCGCCGAGAAGGCGCTCTTCAGACACTTGAAAAGCAAGGCCAAACCCCCCAAACACGGCGTTCTGTTCCAGCATCCAGACATTCACAGGTCTCCCTACTGGCAGAGGGGAGCGATTGCTAGAGCGTACGCGGGAAAAATCGGCATCGCGTCAAGAGCTGACTATTACTCCCAGCGCTTCATTGCTGCGGAACTGAGGGAACGACTTGTGGAAACTTTGAAGCAGATTAGAGAGAGTCGCAAGGAGGCTCCCGTACCAAGGAGGCGCCGTACGAAGAGGAGAAGACGATGATCATCCCGATGGCTGGCCCTACTGAGATAAATTCTTGGTCCTCGTTCGTTTTGGCTGAGTTCATGAGAGGCAGAGGATTCGACGGTCCTTCAAACGGCGGGGGCTCAGGACTCCTATGTTGAGTGGCGCAATAAGCCGTCCATACGATTCTATGTGGTAAAGGTAGCACTGCGGCGTTGCCTTGCGGTTCAGGAGTTATACAAAAGGATTTACCAAACTTATTATAAACTACATAGGTCTTTAGAATGAACGGGGAGACCCATGACTGGCGCAGAAAGAGGACTAGATGTGAAGAAGTGTACGATTGCCCTCACTATGATGATGGCTTTGTTTTTCCTGGCCTTTCTAGGGGCTGTGACTCAGATGGCTCAGGCAAATGAGACCAGGCAGGAGCTGATTCTGAGAATCGGTGCTCAGGACGACATGAAGTCCAGAAACATACTCGCGGTGAGTGATGTCTGGAGCAGCAATGTGCTGAGCCCCATATATGAGGGCGTGGGTCAGGTGGACCCGGCAACGGAAGAGCCTGTTCCATACAATCTCTTGGGAATCGATGCGGATGAAAGTGGCACATTCGATCTCGATGAATATGGCACATACAGGAAGGAACCGGGTACAAATCAGCTGGAAGTCACTGCCTACTATGATCTGAACGGGGTCTACTTTCATGATGGTGTTCAGGCAACGATTCACGACGTTCTCTTCGCATACCACCTCAATGCGCTCGACCCGCTAACGACCTCTCTCGATGTTCTCAAGGACAAGAACAATCTGCCAGGCTCGAACTACTCCACCAGCAGGTGGTTGAACGTTTGGCCAGTCACGGACAGTTGGGATCCTCAGATACTCGTTGGAACCAATGACAGTCTAACCTTTGCACTTCACTTCTCGCAACAGGCCACATACGCTCGGTTCACGACGTGGACCCTTAACGCGGGCGGCGTACTTCCGAGGCATATTTGGGAGGGCACCGGAAAGGTCTGCAAGGAAGCCGAGAATGGAGTGTGTTCAACCTGGGAAGAGCGTATCCACGAGAATTTCAAGCTTGCGTATGATCCGGTCAAATACAACGGAGTACCTGCATCACACACGGATTCGTTCCAGTTCAGCAAAGCGGAATCTTGGCTCATGAGGGATGATCTCGTCATCGGAACGGGTGCGTTCAAGTTCAAGGAATGGAAACCTGGTGTATCCGTGCGGATAGATAAGTACTTGGATTACAAGGCAGACGTCCTCGCTTGCGAGAAAGTAGGAGACCCGCCCATCTGCCAGGGAACCTTCTACAGCTACATGCACAAGCCCATCATCGACGGCATGCTGTTCAAGATATACAAGACCGCGCAGGCGGCCGTGTTCGCGCTCCAGGCGGGAGAGATTGATGTTGTCTCCTGGTCTGTTCCTCCTGAGTTCGTTGGGGACCTGCTAGAGCATCCCGATGTGGCGATAAAGACGACTGCTGAGAAGGGCTTCTTCTACCTTGCCTATAATATGCGGAAGTCTCCATTTGGCTACCCCAACAACGATCCAACACAGGGTGATGACGGACTCTGCCTGAGAAAGGCAATCGCCCATGTGATCAACAAGAAGAGGATTGTGACCTTACTTCTTATGAACCACGGTTACGCGGGAGACCAGCCCGTGAGTCCTTCGTTCACAACGTGGTACAACGGATCCGTTCAGAAATATGAGTACGACCTGGACGCAGCGAGACAGATACTAGATGACTGCTACACAATAGGAGGACACTACGCACGAGGAGACCCTGACCCCCTTGACTGGGGTTCCAGCGGATACAGGAATCTCCCATCCATAGACGACCGCCAGATAGACA
>JBHIBK010000175.1:0-4236 GCA_046759065.1 Thermoplasmata archaeon
ATCGTCGCACCAGAACTGGTACTCCGTCGTCTGGAGGAAGCCATCAACCTCCACGCTCAGACCGGTCACGGGCGTAGACGTTATGGTCACAAGGTACTGAGTGTCGAAGTATGCGATGTAGGTTGCCGTACCCGTCACCGTTATCAGATGGGATTGAGGTTGCCCATCATTCCAGTTCCTGTACACAGCCTGCGTATTTCCAGAAAGCTGTGGCGATGGTGCGTTTATGCTCACCGTGGCGCCAGTGTCATACCACTCGGTATGTGGAGCGGTGTACTGAATTACATCCACCTCAATGAGCAGTCCCTGCGGATCGGTCGAGAAGTTCAGGAGATACTGCGGCACGAAGGTCGCCGTGTACGCGTTGGCCATGGTGCAGATTATCGGGTGCGACTGTGTCCCTCCGTCGCTCCAGCTGACCCAGCTATACCTCATCGTGGGTGTCTGGGGCTGTGGCGATGGAGCTCCGAGCGTCGCCGGGGAGCCCTGAGCGCACCAGAATGAATAGGGAGCGGTGTACTCTATGGCGTCCACGGTTATGTTCAGCCGGATCATCGGGCTGGTGTTCACGTCTATCCTGTACTCGACACCGAAGTTCGCCGTGTACGTCGCGGGAGCGGTTACCGTTATGTCATGGCACTGGGCACCGCCATCGTTCCAGCTCAGGAACTCGTACTGGCTCGTCGGGTTGATGGTTTGTGGTGATGGTGCGCATATCGTGTGAACCGATCCTACGTCCCAGAAGTAGTTCACTGGAGCGGCACCTGTGTCATTCAAGACTCCGTCAACTTCGACATCCAGACCTGCTGGAGATGTCGTGAACGAGATCTTGTACTGTGTGGTGTAGTTCGCCGTGTATGTCGCCGGACCTATCACGGTTACCGGATGCACCTGGGCACCCCCATCGCTCCAATCAACGAACGCCCATTGCTCATCAGGAGTTACTGTCTGCGGCGATATCGCATTCAGGTCGTGCGTGCTGCCGTCCAGCCACCAGAAGGGATTTACTGCCAAGTTGTAGATGAGACCGTCAACATCGACATCCAGTCCCGCCGGGTTTGTATTCACGTTCACCAAGTATTCCACTGCGAAGGTGGCCGTGAATGTCTCCACCATGCTAATCGTTTTCAGGTGGCTCTGCAGGCCGCCATCGCTCCAGCTCTGCCACACATACCTGCTGGTTGCATCAATCGTCTGCGGGGATGGGACATCCATGGTGACCAATTGGCCAGCCGTAAACCAGAAGCTCTGCGGAGCTGTGTACAGAACTGTGTCAATCAAAATGTCCAAGTTGGGGTCTGGCAGAGTTTCGAATGTGATATTGTACTGCGGGTCGTAGATGGCCGTTAGGGTCAAAGCTGAAGACCCGACCGTGATCTGGTGGGTCTGCGCTCCACCGTCGCTCCAAGCACTGTAGGAATACCTCACATTCGCCGGGTCGACCGGGTCCGTCATCAATGTCGGAGCTTCGAGTGTGTGAGTCTCTCCGAGCGTCCAGTCATAGACACAGGTCCCAGAACACAGGATAGATCCATCGATGATGATGTCTCCCTGCGCTATCAATGGACTGCGCGTGATCGTGTACTGAACTGTCGGTGCCACTCCCAGATCGGTATACCAGATGTCAGCGGCTCCGAGGCGCGCATCCGTGAAGACAATCCTCGGGTTGTTCAATTCGTAGATGATGTCCGTCGCCCTGAAGTCAGCAACCGTCCATCCTGGGAAGTCATCCGCCTTGACCTCGGACCATGGCTGAGTGAAGATGTCTGTGTTGTTCAGATAAGTTATACTGGTGTCGTTAACAGCCGAGATGTGCGGAACGTACGAAGTGTCCAGGTAGACGGCCGGATACATCTGGTCGAAGCCATCGTTTGACCTAATGGGTAGAATCCAAAGCGAAGCAGATCCTCCGTCATCGGAGTAGAACGCGGTCAGGTCCGGGGTGGCGGTTCCATTCTGCCACACGAGGTAGACATAGTCGTCCCTTATCGAGATGTCCGGAGAGATTTCTGTGTTCCCCGCATCAAGGTTGGCGGTCCACCATCCAGAGATAGTAGTCAGGCCGTGGTCCACTATGAGCCACTCAATGTCCCAGCCTGCTTCCGTCGTGTTCCAGTGCTGGTAGGCGTTGTGAATCATGTCGTCCGCGGAGTTCTCCATGATCACGGGACGCTCGAAGTCCTCGCCCAGGTGCCAACCGATGGTCCAGTAGACCATCGACCAGCTGTCACCGTCGGTCTCCGTCCACATGAAGGAGACAGTCCTCGTGGCGTCTCTCACGCCCCAAGCATCCGCCGTGAAGTGGAACCATTGCGGTCTGACGACCGAGACGTCGGGGTTGTTGAAGTCCTCGAGTTGAGCGTAAGCTGGATCATTCGTCCAGGCCCAATCCATATAGAGGGGGCCCTCCCAATTCAGACCTCCATCCTTTGACCGGATGAAGAACGTATGCTGCTCGTTTCCGAGATTGTCCTGTTCATAAAATATGATAATCGTGTTTCCCGCGATCGCTATGGATGGATTCCTTTCGTTGTACGCTCCTATGGTCTGCACCGAAAATGACCAGGTGGCGCCCACGTCGTCGGAATAGAAGACAATGATGTCATCATCCACTCCGTTGAAGTGGGTGAATGTCACCCACAACAGGCCGTCCGTGGGGTTGAACGCCATCCTCGGCGTATCGTCGGCAGTTGCACTCGTATACACGAGCACGTCAGGCGCAAATGGAGGCTCCATGGGAATCGGTTCATCCCCGCTCGAGAATGTTCTCAGGGTCTTCTGTCCAGCATCGACAGCTTCTATCTGTCGTCCGGCGTCCTGAAGCATGTCCGTGCTCATCTCCCTTCGAGCTTGAGCCTGGTCCACTTTCATTCCTATCAGGTTTCCTTGCTCATCATAAAGCATTCCTGGCTCCGTCTCACTGGCACTTATGACTCCCGAAAACAGGAAGGCAAACGCAAGAAGCGCGGCCAATGCGACTATCGCCAATAGACCTCTCTCTCTCATTTTCTCACCTACTTTCAATCCTCCTCTCCTTTTTTCAGAACCATTACTGTTCTTTTGGAAAGTATCACGGCGACTACCTTGGTGGTATTTAAAATCTTTCGTTTGGCGGAATCCGATATCCTGCTGGGTCGGATGTCGTGACCAAAGACTTAAATGTCATGGCTACGATAGGAGCCGTCTGAGATGTTTCCCGGACCATTGTGAAAGGGAGACGAAAGAGGAATGGAATGAACATATACGTAGGAAATCTAGCACGTGAGGTCACCGAGAATGAACTCAAGGAGGCTTTCGAAGCTTTCGGAGAGGTCGCATCGGCCAAAATCATCACTGACAGATACAGCGGCGAATCAAGAGGATTCGCATTCGTTGAGATGCCAACTGATGCCGAAGCCGAGGGAGCGATCACGGGCCTTCATGGAAAGGACATGAAGGGTCGAACCCTCACCGTCAACAAAGCTCGCCCTCGTCCCGACAGGGATCGGGGTCGAGGAAGGCGCTCTTGGTGAGTTCTCGGTTGGAGAAGCAGTTACACAAAAGAGTTTCACACGCGAGTTGTGGATAGTGGAGTCGCCTAGAGCGGTTATGGTTATCTTCGATTTCTATCTTTGATTTCTACGTTCCAGTGCTAGGTGAGATTCCGGCTAGACCAGTGTTAACCATCCTCTTGTCAGGCCCGAATGGCGTCCCAGCTCTCTACGCACTGAGTCACTTCAATGATTCAGAGACGCCCGCCTAACCCAATATCCAAATCCCGCTAGAAGCACTTCCGCGTCCCCAGTCACTCTTAGATGCATTGGATGCTATCTGTACCCTCTCCCACGGCGGAAGATTTCGATGACCCTGACATCCGTGCTCATGACAGCGTAGATGACCCGATAAGGGCCAACCCTCAGCCGGTATTTCTTCGGATCTGTTCCATCCAGTGCCCCTATGTCAGTTCCTGGTCTCGGGGTGAGCGGGTCTTCCTCAAGCCTCCGCAGCACCTTGACGACCCTGTCCCGCTCGCGCTTAGGAAGCTTTCTCAACTGCCTCGCGGCGGTGCTTGAAAGTAGGACCTCGTACGTCATAGCTCATCCAGCGGTATGAACTCTTCCTCCTCCAGTATGCGGTTCCAGCGTTTGTCTAGTTCCTTGATGGAGGCCCTCTCCACGAGTTCTCTGATTATCTCGTCGTAAGTCTGCCCCTTCCTCCCCATCTGCTTGAGCATTTCCTTCGTCCCGAGCTTGATGG
>JBHIBK010000176.1:0-4236 GCA_046759065.1 Thermoplasmata archaeon
TGCTCCGAGGATGTCGCTGTGTGGCAAACCGACACAAATACAGCCGCGAGGCCGCGCGTTACCATAGATGAGAAGAACGATCTGATCTATGTCGCCTGGGTCGACGACTACCTGGACGTCAAGATGAGCGTTTCCAGCGATGGCGGCGGGACCTTCTCAACACCAACATCCGTGAGCGACAGCAGGAGAAACGGGAGATACGATCCCCAAGTCGAGGTGGATTCCAGCGGGAAGGTGTATGTTGTTTGGGCGGACGGTAGAACCGGCCGTGTTCTGCGTGGCCCCTTCAATGTGGATGACACCGACATCTTCATCTCCAATTCCACTGACTTCGGGCAGAGTTTCGGTCAGAATCTGCGGGTGAACAAGGAGTACAGTGAGATCCTGCAGGCACATCCATCACTTGCCATCGATGGGAATGACATCCTGCATCTCGTCTGGGACGACGAACTGCTGTACGGGGAACCCTCCATCCTCTATTCGAGCTCGCCGAACGGCTTCGACTTCACGGATCCAGTCTTCGTGAATTTCACCTCCCGCGTGACAGACGGCATAGGCAAGACCCATCAGACGCCCGTCATAGATGCCACACAATCGGGAGATATCCTCTTCGTTTCATGGGCCGAGAGCCGGTCAGGCAACTTCAACATCTATCTCGCAAGGTCCGATGGCGGGGAATTCTACCCAGCCGTATCGCAATTTGGCGGGAACCATTTCTTCGACGACGTTCTCAGCTTCAATGGTTACCGGGACACAGGAGAGGCGGTCGTTCTGGACGATGGGAACGGGAGGTTGGACCCCGGAAGGCTGAACGGGACCGATTCACCTGACACGATTGTTCTCGCGGGAAGGGCAAACCTTCAAGAGGACCTCTCGGGCGATGGACTCCTTTTCTACGATGAGAACGCAGATGGCTGGGGCTTCGATGACGACATAGTCCTGGAGATGCCAGTCCTTTCCTATCCGACGATAGAGCCCAAGATGAAATCCTCATGGGACAACACGACGGGGAACTATGTGAGCTATCTCCGGCTCCTAGACGGTTTCTACTACGATGTTGGGATGTATGGGACGATGTCGATCGGATGGTTCGACATAGCGCACGCCAAGGATGCTGGTGTGAATCCGGAGAACTACGGCTTGGAGAATGGCGACCCCGTCAGCAAGGCCGAGATGAAAATCACATACAGGACGGAGAGCGGGTTCGACGGCACATCCCTCATCAACGTCTCCAGGGGACTTTCGGGTAACATATCTCTCTTCCCCATTGTCGATACCGGGGGACTGGAGGAGACAACGACGATAGATATCATGGCGCTCGGCTTCCAAACGATTCCGGACCTCAAGTCGATCAACGTCTCGTACATGAACGATGCGTCCTCTCCCGCCAACGTGAGCTTCAACAAGATCTCACTCTGGATAGACAGAGGTCTTCCGAACAAGTTCGACTCCTACGATTTCCGAATATACGACGGTTCATCGGACCTGGCTTTCAACGATTCCCTGTCTTCCTTCGCAGATGCGGACGACCTGATGTTCCTGGACGCCTCTCTGGACGGGTTCTACGACCTTGGTGAACCTTTGATCGTGACCTCGATGGACATCGACCCTGGCGGGCAGGTCACTAGCGCTGAACTGGTTCTGCCGAGAGCGGATGGACCGGATTGGGAACCCATCTTCGCACCCTTTCCGCTGAACGATGATGCGGGAACTTCGTCTCAATACTCACCGTCGCTCGCCGTCGATTCTGGTGGGGGATGCCACGCCGTATGGGTGGACTACAGAGGCGCCATCGCCTCGGTCTATTTCGCCGACACGGTCGCGGATTCCTGGTCCCCCTCTGTCCTTGACGTGGTCCCCGCAAAGGGCTCTGTGAACGCCCTTTTGGATTCGGAGATAAGGATAACCTTCTCCGAGCCCATGGACAGTGCCCTGGTGGAGTCGTCCTTCAGCATCTTCCCGCCAACGGCAGGCTCGTGGAACTGGAGCTTGGAGGGCGATGTGGCGGTCTTCCGACCCTCGGACGACCTGCTGCCCAACGCGACGTACCGTCTCGAGGTTCCCTCAAGCGTGACGGATCTCTCTGGAAATCATATGAGAGATAGATTCCGATGGCAGTTCACAACCGCAACTCCACCATACATCGACTGCTCGGTCAACGCCACGGCGTCAACGTTCGAGGAGATCCAGGTGACATGCGATGTAGCAGATGCGTGGGGCGTTGCTTCTGTCAACCTCTCATACAAGGGTGTTCTGGAGGAGAACCACACTCACGTGAACATGTCGCTCATTGCGGGAAACGCCACGAGCGGGTCATGGATCGAATCCATTCTGGCGCAGGCCTCCACGGGTTGGGTCAACTTCTATGTGACCGCCGAGAATGCCATCGGTGCCCGAGGAAGATATCCAGCGTACGAGCCAGGAATCGTGAGGATAGAGGATGTGGTTCCGCCGACCCTGCAGCAGGATGCCATTGAATCGACGGCGGCGGGCTCGACGATCAACTTCACCGTCACAGCTTCGGACGACATAGGAATCGAGCGGGTCATCCTATACGTGAAGCCGATCGGCGGCACCGCTTTCGTTCCTCACGAGATGCTCCGAACGGAAGGGGACGAATACTATGTGGAGATCGTTGTCCCAAATCAGGACGGGAACCTGGAGTACTACTTGCAGGTGACCGACTTGGGCGGGAACGTGGTCACTCTTCCAGCGGTGAATCCCCAGAGCGAGCCAAGCATCATCGTTGTGACCGGGGCCACCGATACTAGTCTGTTCTGGGTCGGTCTGGTAGTAACCCTCTCCATCCTGATCGTGCTTATGGTCCTGTATCTCGCCAAGACGGAACAAGCGAAGGATTAAACTTCTGAATGGCAATGTTTGGTGGTGGTTTCATGGAATGCAGGGAGGAGGAGAACAGAGAGTCATGCGCGTGCACCTACCCCAGCTGTAGTCGGAAGGGCGTATGCTGCGAGTGCCTGAGGTATCATTGGCAGCACAGGGAACTCCCCGCATGTCTTTTCCCGCCCGACGTCGAGAAGACGTATGACAGGTCCCTTGGGAGATTCATAGAGATCTACTCAGGCTAGATCTTTGGCGGGACGTTGTCTCTCGATGTGTCGAATTGGAAAGGTATTTGATTTGCCCAGACCATGACCACGCAATGAAGGTCTCGGACCTCGAAGTGGATTCAAGGATAGTCGACATCCTTTTGAAGGAGGGGATCGATGAGCTGTATCCGCCGCAGGCCGAGTCGATCGGACTGGCTCTTGAGGGAAAGAACCTCGTCCTTGCGATTCCGACCGCGAGCGGCAAGTCCCTCGTGGCCTATTTGGCGGTCGTTCAATCAATCCTCCGAAAGGGAAAGGCCCTCTACATCGTCCCGCTCAGGGCTCTTGCGTCCGAGAAATACGAGGATCTGAAGGCCTTCGAAAGCCTGGGAGTCAGGGTCGGTGTTTCGATGGGGGATTATGACGCCCCGGACCCCACGCTGGAGAAGTTCGATGTCATCATCGCGACCTCCGAGAAGGCCGATTCGCTTCTCAGGCACAGGGCTCACTGGTTGAAGGAGCTCACGGTCGTCGTGGCGGACGAGATCCATCTGATCGATGACCCTGGAAGAGGACCGACTCTCGAGGTGACGCTATCGAAGCTGAAGCAGATCAACCCGAGGGCACAGATACTCGCCCTTTCTGCGACGACAAAGAACTCGAACGAAATCGCCGAGTGGCTGGACGCAGAGCATATCGCGAGCGACTGGCGACCGGTTCCTCTCAAGGAGGGCATCTTCTTCGAGGGCAGGATCTCCTTCGCGGACGGGTCGACGAAGGACATCGATGAGGACGGAGACGATGTTAGCTCCCTTGTTCTCGATGTGGTGAAAGAGGGAGGACAGTGCCTCATTTTCGTGAACACGAGAAGGTCCACCGAAGCGCTTGCGGGTCGTGTGGGAAGCTTCGTGAAGGATATCTTGGACCCGGGAACATCCAAAGAGCTTTCGGTGCTGTCAAGGAAGCTTCTTTCGAGGCAGGACGAGCCCACATCCCTCGGCGGGAGGCTTTCAAGGAGGATAAGGTTCGGGGCGGCCTTCCATCACGCGGGTCTGACGAACGAGCAGAGAAAGATGGTCGAGGTGAACTTCAAGAGCGGCCTGATAAAGTGCATAGCGGCCACCCCGACCCTGGCGGCGGGGATCAACCTTCCCGCCAGGAGGGTCGTCGTCAGGGACCTGACGCG
>JBHIBK010000177.1:0-4220 GCA_046759065.1 Thermoplasmata archaeon
TTGCCTCCGCCACCAACTGTGCGGTCATCTCCACCATGTTGTCGACCAATGGCGTAAGCAAGAAGAGTTTTTCAACGCCCGGGAAGGCCGCCTCAACCGTCTCCGGCTTGGTGTAGTCAACCTCTACGATTTCGACTCCAGGGCCTTTTATCCTGTCGGCCTTGCTCAGCGTGTGACAACAAGCACGAACAGTTGCCCTTCTAGCAGAAAGCTGTTCTACAATTTCGCTCCCTACAGTGCCGGTAGCGCCACTTACCAAGATTGTGTTTGACATTCGATTTTGCCTCCTCCCTGATGAAGCCCCGGTCCGACAGGGGATAGCATGACTTGAGGCTTGTGCAATTGTGTTGGCGCGACGTGCCCTTCCTATCATCGCTGATTCTTTATCAGGATACGCAGCCCAAGACAAGCTCCCAATCGTCGCCGTCCAGCCTCATGGGGCTCCATCTTGGGAGATTCGTGGCCAGTGCCTCCCGCGATAACGGGAGCTAGGCGAATAGAACAAGGACCACGAGAAGGACCACCATGAGCCCCATGCTGCCGAAATGCGAGAAGCAGGAATTGTTTGTCCGTCACGGACTCAACCCCCATGTTACCTACTCTCCCTTTCATCGGGCCGACTCAATACCCACGAGACGAGCAATCCGACGGCCACTAACAGCAGAATAAGAGTGATAAACCACGGCAAAAACCAACTTGCTATCCCTACCAATAAGACAATAGCAACGATTTCCCCGATGCTCCATTTTCTCCGTGCCACCTACTCACCCTGATTTCTGTGTGAAGAAGGCTACAAGTAGACCAATGAAAGCGAGTGTCATTCCAAAGGGGAGAGTGACATAGGCTAAGAGTATTGCAGGGTAGGGGAGGACGTAGGAGAGAGCCAAAAGATAACTTGTGAGCGTAATCCCGAGAGCTAGTGAGGCAACTAGGATGGCCGTTTTGCTCGCGGTCATGGACTCAACCCCCGAGCCTCAAGGATTTTGTGAGCTCTCTCCCTCTGCCTCAATATGAAGAGGGCTATGAGCGTCAATGCGCCGGATACTCCAACGCCAAGGGGGAGACCCAGAATCCCTAGCGCGAAGAGGTTTGCAAAGACGTTTGCGAAGACGGTATTGCCAATAATGAACAAGACAATGAGCCACCAATAGGTCTTCTCAGTCTTGCCACTCATGGACTCAGCCCCTGCCGCCGAGTCTTAGCGTGATACGACAATGCTATCAAGAAGATGCCAATGGAGAATGTGCCGATGAATTGGAGGAAGTTGATGAAGAAAGTGGGCACCGAGAAGAGGGCTGTGAGAAATCCCGCAGCCAAGACGAAGCCCCAGAGGCCCCAAGCATCTCCAGTCACGGCCTCAACCTCCTAGCAGCAGAAACAGCAGGAACCCTACCCCTTCCGCTATGATTGCAGCAAGGATGATGTAGACGGCGGTCCTTCCGGTAGACCATTCTTGCCATGCCATCCTACTCACCCCTTCGGGGTTTGCGGATCATAATCATTTCCCTTCTACTCCACAATCACAACCCCAGCGATACAGCCCGTAGTCCGAGTCCCCAGGCTAGGGCTATACAAGAAGAGGGGAAGGAAAAGGAGTGAGAGAGAGTAACCGTCCCTAAGGCTTGAGCCGAGATCGAATCTGGCCACCCTGCCCCTGTTTGTCGGCCCCAACCAGGCCAACGCCAATACCCAACTTGCTCATCCGTTTTCGATTGGATTTGACAACGCCGCGGGTCCCGGGTCGAGAACTCTCGACGTAAAGGTCCGAGTCGCGCAGAACCGTGAGTCTCAGGTACCTGACGTGAGGGGGATTCAACGGCCGTCACCTGGCACGTAATCCCCCTTATTGTTCGTCGAGGGGGGGATTATTGTTAGGCAGCTCCAAAGGACCTCTCGGACCAGCCAGCCTTGAGAAATCTCCTGAGAACATCGCAATCCAATCTAAGTCCCAGACCGAATCCTTACGATTGCTTTCGGTGTGGCTTGCTTAGGTCAAGGCGCGATTGGACGATCGACATCCGTTGAGGCGGAGATACAGGCAGCAGCCACGTGGTCGCGGTCCCGCGCGTGGTACCCCGGTCTGATCATACGTCTCTCACGCGGCCGGATTGTTGATACCTACGGCGAAACGCTTATTGGACGGCATGAGCTATGACTATTCCCCATGGCAGTGGCACCGTGGGTCTACCCTCTAGTTGCGTTGCCCTACGTCTCCGTTGTGATATTGCTCATTCTTGGCTTCGTCGCCTTCGCCTGGTGGGACCGAAGGAAGCCTCCCGAGGAGAGGGACGCATGGGGGCCTTGGGGCTTTCTCCTCCCAGCGAGTGTCTTCGCTCTCGGTGCTGCGCTGTTTGTTCTGACAGAGAGTCTCCTCATAGGGCTCGGATACGGATTCGACCCGTTTCGCCTGTACCTTGTCGCTTTGGCCGCCGGGATGGCATTCGTCACCGCTCTCTTCATTCAATGGTCCGTGCAGGGCCACCGCCGCCGCTTCGCTGAGGGCTTGGCCACGTAGCGCCATCCGACAATTCGGGACTGTTTCGGAAGATCGAACTGGGGAACTGGATCGACCGTGTCGCACGGCTGGGAGGCAATCCTGGCCGTCTCGTTGTGGAGACGAAGCCCAATTAGGCCGTTTCTGGCCCTGTGGGTAGCTAGCAGTTAGAGGGTTAGGTCGCGCAGCCCCCATTCCTCGCTGTACCGCCGGGGGCTCAGGCATGCAGTAGCGATTCAACTGAGGGCTAGGACTCCCTGGGGTCAGTTGCGGTTCCATGCCGTTACCGTATTCTCCAGGGCCTGCTCCGTGAAATGGATGTAAGCGATGGCAACCTTGGACGAGGACCACCCCATCTCAGGACCTCTCGTCCTCAGGTCAGGTGTTCGGCCGAATATGCACGGATCCGCATTGCGGACAACGTTCGTGGCATTCCACGCAGTATTGAGATCCGCGTTCGCGCACGGTGCGAGTCGCTCCTTGTGGGGTCCGCCCCGGCTGAGTCCGCCCCGAACTCCTTCAGCGTCCGTTGAATCCTCATGCCTCTGAAACCCGATATTTCATCGCCCACAGGAAGAGGGCCAGGGGAACGACGATCCAGATGGCGCCGGCGGAGGCGGTCCACCAGAGGGGAACCTCCTGCGGGACGCCCCCAAAGGGGCCGAAGAAGACCCCAAGCAGTTCCGGCAGGGAGAGGGTCAACAACTGTTGGTAGACACCCGTGGGGTTCCCGAGGGAGAGCACGACACTGATCTCGAACCATCGAACCGACCCCGGAGGGGCGAACAGGCTCGGGACGATGAAGCTGACGGGTCCCCAGAAGAAGGCGAAGAGGAGGAAGAGGAGGATGGAGATCATGAGGGCCGTGCCCAGACCTCGGACGTTGGCGGACACTGCCAGGAAGAGGACGGTGTAGACCAGGAGGAGGAAGAGGGCCACCCCCACGAAACTCGCGAGGAAAGATGCAGTCGGGGGCGTGCCGACCGTCAGCCAGATTAACGCCGCGGCGACCAGGAGGACCGCCACGACGGGGAGGGCCATGGAGCCAAAGACGCCCGTCAGCTTCCCCAGCCCCACTCCGACCCGACTGACAGGCTTGGACAGGAGGAGGTCCAGGGAGCCCTCCGCCCGCTCTCGGGCGATGGCGCCGTAGGCGAGCACCATGGCCATAACGGGGAGGATAAGAGGCACGAAGAGAAGGCCTGAGAAGGCGAGAAAGCCGTCGGGACCCTCCCCAAACGGGTTCGGCCCGAAGAAGAAGAACCCCACGCCGGCCGTGGCATTCAACGCGCCCTTCTCGGCATGGATTCGGTAATCCCCCGACTCAAGGGGATCCGGACGGAAGTAGTGGCCCGCGGCGTCCGTCGTGCCGTTCAGGTAGGGCTCCCAGCCCCCTGGCGGCCCCTCCTCGTAGGGGTCCCCGAGGAAGTCCTCCGGGATGTTCCAGATGTAGACCGACGCCCCCTCGATGAGCGCGCCCCCCGCGTCGATGAAGACGAGGGAGAGGATTCGACTGCCTGGCCTGACGCCCAGGGCCACGGTCTGGACTCTTAACATGCCAAAGTTCTCGAGTGGCTCTGGCGGGAGGGGCTCCGTGTGGGTGTAAGCAAAGCCATGAAGGTCATCGGGCTCGTCGGCCAAACGGGTGGCGAGCTGTCGGTTGGGGTACCGGGTGGTGAGGTTCTCGAAACGTACCCAGCCCAAGGCGTCCGTGGTCTTCGCTTCC
>JBHIBK010000178.1:0-4201 GCA_046759065.1 Thermoplasmata archaeon
CCATCTTTCTCGCGACCCTTGCCAGATACCTGGACCTCCTCACGAGAGCGAAGTTCCAGATCACGAAGAGAGCCAGAGAGACATCCACGGAGGCGACTGAGAGGGAGATGGCCACTGCCTCCCAGCATCCCGCCGAGACACTTTCCATGAGAAGAAGGACTGTGGCGGGGATGACCAACTCCCTTCCCATAGGCCCCACAAGATAGGCGGTCATGGATGCCATAGCCGCGTACATCAAGACCGAGCCGAAAAACAGCCAAACGATGATCAGAACAAGGGCAGGAAGGAGCAGGGGAAGGAATAGATACAGACGGCTCGCCCCAATCTCAGTGTCACCAAACCGCGCGCTACCTTGACTGGAGGAAGTTGACGAGTTTCTCGAAGGCCTCTCCTCTGTGCGAAATCCTGTTCTTCTCATCGGTCTCCATTTCCCCAAAAGTCCTCGATCCGCCCTTGGGAACAAAAATCGGGTCGTATCCGAAGCCCCTCGTGCCTCTTATCTGCTCACTTGTGGTGCCCTCACACCTCCCGCTGAAGGTCATCGCTTTGTCCCCGTCCAACAGGCCGATGCAGCTCTCGAAATGGGCACGGCTCGCTTCCGACTCCAGAAGCTTGAGTATTCCGTCCAAGCCTATGGTCTGGAACACGTAGGATGAGAACACACCAGGGAATCCTCCGAGGGACTCGATGAAGAGACCAGAATCCTCGATGAGGACGTTCCCCTCTACTTTCTGACGAAGCCAGTTGAGCCCGAAGAGAACGACCTCCTTCAGGGAGTCGCCTTGCACCTCTGGATACTCTATGGAAAGCATCTCGACATCCAGTCCGACTCCGGAAAGAATTCTCTCGGCCTCCTTGAATTTTCCCATATTGGACGTCACGAAACGTATCAAGTGTACCTCCCCCTTCTCTCGATCGCGGCCATTCTCTCCAGGGCCTCATCCGCGTTCTCGTATCTTTCCCTATATCCGTTCACGACATCCCGGAAGAGATGGAATCTCTCCGAGTGAGCACTGGAAAAGGCCTCCTTCAGCAAGTGGAAATCCACGCCCTGGTCCTCAATTCCCTGGCTCTTTCTTCCCAGACTGAAGTCTATCAGGTATATGTCTCCATCGGATACCAGCATGTTGGAGGTTGTGAGGTCGCCGTGCACTATGCCGTTCGAATGCAGGACACCCACGATCGAGCCGATCCCACGACAGAGGTCCCCCGCCTCGGCTCCGGAGTTTATGATATCCTTCGCTTGCCCACCATCGACATGTTCCATGACTATCTTGTTCTCCAAGACATCGATGTCGAAAATCACAGGCACGGAGATCCCCAGGGTTCTGGCCTCGGTCATGAGCTTCACCTCCGTCCTTATCCTCGCCGACCTCAGCCTCTCATCGAGCTGCGGCAGTCTGTAGCCTTTTGGAATTCGGTGTTTCTCCACCGCCCTCCTCCCCCTCCAGGTGACCAGGCGTAGCTGGGCCTCGGCCCCGATCTTGATGAGCATCGGATTGTGCAACGGTTTTCTGGATAAAAACATGTCAGTTCGTCCCGAAGAAGTCCTTCACGGCGCTTTCGGCGTCTTCTCCTCCCGCTCGAAGCTCCACGGGAAGGAATCTCAGATATCTTCCAGAAGAGAATCTCGAATCCGCCAGGATGATGACGGCTCTGTCCGATTCGCTCCGGATGCACCTTCCCGCCCCTGCAGGACCTTGTTCATGGCGGGGATGAGGTAGGAATAGTCGAAACCTCTCTTCTTGCCGAATTTGTAGGAGTAGTATCTTCGAAGCGCCTCGTTCTCAACGGTCGGAGGGGTCAATGGAATCCCACAGATCACAGCGACCTTGAGGAGATTGTCCCGGAAGTCCACCCCCTCGGAAAGCGATCCTCCCATGACGGCGAGGAGGGTTCCTCCTTCCGCTTGAATCTCCTTCAGCCGCTCCAGGATCCGGCCCTTCTCCTCTTTCGTAGACCCCCGTTTCTCGACGATTGTCTCCCTCGCGCAATCGCTTTTCATCATCCTTCTGTAAACGTCCTCCAGGAATTCGTACGAAGGGAAGAACGCGGCCATGTTCCCGCGAAGGAGCGAGGACACTGTGAGGATTAGGTTGGCGTACGCTTGATAGGATTTCTCCCCGCGCCGCTTGAAAAGCGTGGTCATCTTCGAGGTGATGACTACCTTGCGATTCTCTGGCGGGAAGGGAGATGTGTACGTTCTGATCACGCATCTCGACTTCGGGATGCCCAAGAGATCGGAATATGTCTCTGCGGGATAGAGAGTCCCGCTCATCATGACGGATGAGTGCGCTCTCTGGAACACCTCGCGGCTCGATATGGATGGGTCCAGAAGCAAATATGAGAACTTCCCCTCCTCTCCATTGCGAACCCTCAGGATGGGATTCCCGTCATCCATCCACCCGCCAAGAAATCCTCCGAGGTCCAGGAGCGATGTGCCGATATCCCTTGCGGCGACCCTCTCCCCGCACTCTCTCAGGTCCCCTAGAAAATCATCGACCGAGCCCTCTCCGAGAGCCCTTTGCAGTGGGGCAATTACTGCTTCCACTTCGACCTCCTTCGTCTCGGTGTCGAACTGGTTCATGAGATCATCGG
Organism: Thermoplasmata archaeon; assembly: GCA_046759065.1. GTDB lineage: Archaea > Thermoplasmatota > Thermoplasmata > RBG-16-68-12 > JAGMCJ01 > JAGMCJ01. The sequence goes on from JBHIBK010000178.1 coordinate 2,599, forward strand.
CGAAAGCCGTCAAGACACCGGAGAGTTTCCTGTCCACTCGGTTCGCCTCCTTCGCTGCTGACAGAATGTCCTGCTTGTCAACCTCGCCTCTCAGGTGGTCCCTGATTCTGGCGGGCAGATTGTGTCCCTCGTCCACGACTATGATCAGGTCCTCCAGAGGTCTCCTCGCTTTCTCGAGAATCACATCCCGGATCGGGGAGAACAGGTAGTTGTAGTCTGAGATTACCACATCCGCGTCGGGAAAGCAATCAATCGCGGTCCTGTGTGGGCATCTGCCGAATGTTTTGCAGAGCTCGGCAATCTCGTCCACGTGCAGTATTCTCTCTCGAATGACATCGACCAGTGGTTTGGTGGACTTCCCGTAGTAGGCACACGTGCCTGAGGCTGTTCTGAGCTCACAGAAATCCTGGAAGGAGGAGAACTGCAGGGAACCCGCAAGAGGGCAGAGGGACTGCTTGGAGATGATGTCCACGGAGACTATTCCCCTTTGGACATCTGAAATCCTGCGCAGCGTGTCAACGGCGATTCTGTGCTGGGATTGCCTGGATGTCAGAAAGAAGACCAAAAGCTCGTTCTCCAGCCCGACTTCGAGGGACGCGGTGAGTGCCACTGCGGTCTTCCCGAGACCAGTTGGTGCATGGGCAAGAAGGTGCTGTTCCGATGAAAGGGCAACCCTGGCATCCTTCAAGAATGCATCTTGACCTTTCCTGGGACTCGCGAAGGGAAATAGGTCCGGCTTGGAGCCCATTGACTCTCTTTCGCATTCCGCTTCGTTCATGTCACTTGTGGGAGGACCCACGAGGCTTAGTAAGTTTCGAGTCTGAACGCAGCTCAGATTCGGCAATCGTGAGTGTCTGGCTCCTACGGAAAACTAACAGATTCGGGAATGTTCTCCACCAGAGGCGGGAGCAAATCGGGGAAAGGTTCCTGGTGACCGGCCCCATGAGAAGAGCTGGTCCTCGAGGGAGCGTGGTAGGCGAGAGGTAGTGCGTGTTGGGCAAGATGATCTTGAGGTTTTCACTACTGATAATCAAAAACCAAAGCATAAGTATCGTCCAGAGAATCTTTTCGCGACTTTCAGGAAGCCGTCTGAACCTCCTGGTGTGACATCATGGCAAGCGTGAGCGAGCAGACATGCGGCGTATGCGGACATGCCGCCCTCGGGGAAATCATGTGCCCGAGATGTGGGACCATTTTTCCCGAGGAGGAGGTGGCATGCCAGAGCTGCGGGGAGATGTTCGACTCGCTCGTAGCCTTGTGTCCGAACTGCGGCGGGAGTCCGGACAACGTAGCTCCCGAAGACGGAGGCCGTCAGGAGGCGGTCCAGAGATTCCAGCTCATTCCTGGGGTCACTCAGGACATGGCGAGCAAGCTGTATGACAAGGGAATCAAGTCCTTTGCCGACCTTATTGGGATGAGCCTTCCAGAACCCGAGAGAAAACGGGGGCTTCACAGAATCATAGCGAGAAGACTGATGCTCTCAGGGTTGATTATGGTGGAAGAGAAGGGTCATGAGGGTCTCGCTTGTGTCAGATGCCGTGGACCCTTGGATGAGAATGAGTTGAAGTGCCAGATCTGCGGTGCTCCAGCTGGAGCGGCATTT
>JBHIBK010000179.1:0-4199 GCA_046759065.1 Thermoplasmata archaeon
TGGCGGTCACCGTTGGCTCCGTCTCGTCCTCCCTGGCTGTGGGACTTCTAGCATATGTCGTCGGAAGACCTCTATTGGACGTTCTGAGCTTGAACGTCCTTCAGCTCGCGGGAATCTTAATAGTGGTGGGCTTCATTATTGCTGCCGTCTACCTCTATCATACATACGGGAGGAAGAAAGATGCGGACTGAGAACAGAAGAGTCCTTCTCACGGGCGGGGCGGGATTCATTGGGAGCCACCTGGCCGAGGAGCTGCTTCGCCTCGGGAACGACGTAACGGTCGTCGACAACTTCAGCAGTGGAAGAAGGGAGTTCATCAGCCATCTCGGATTGAACGAGAGATTCTCTCTCATGGAGGCGGACATCCTTTCGGACGACATCGGACCTCTGGTTGAAGATTCCGACTGCATCTTCCACCTCGCGGCCAATCCAGATGTGAGGTTGGGAGCTGAGGACACCAGGGTTCATCTCGATCAGAACATTGTCGCGACCTATCGATTGCTTGAGGGGATGAGAACGACTGGAATGAGGGAACTGCTCTTCACATCCACCTCGACCGTTTATGGTGAGGCTGGCAAGATTCCCACCGCCGAGGACTACGGCCCGCTGATTCCGATATCGCTCTACGGTGCGTCAAAGCTTGCCTGCGAGGCACTCATATCCTCCTACTGCTACACCTTCGACCTGAAGGCTTGCCTCTATCGATTCGCCAATGTTGTCGGGTCCAGGAGCACACATGGAGTCATACACGATTTCATCGGGAAGCTGAGAACGGACCCGAGCAGACTTGAGATACTCGGCAGGGAGCCCGGAACCGTGAAGTCCTACTGTCACATATCCGACTGTGTTCAGGCTCTGATCCATGGGTGGAATGTTCTTTCCGAGCCCGTGGAGATCTTCAACATCGGTAGCGAGGACGCGATTGATGTGAAGAAGATCGCCGACATCGTTGCTGAGGAGATGGGTCTGGAGAACGTGGATTATCATTGGACGGGCGGTATCGATGACGGCCGCGGATGGAAGGGAGACGTGAGGAAGATGCTCCTCTCAATCGAGAAGCTGGGGTCAACCGGATGGAAGCCCACGTACAGGAGCGAGGACGCTGTCAGACTCGCCGCGCGGGAGCTGATTCCAAGGGAATGAGGTTTAAATAGTCATTCCACGCTTTTTCGTGAAAGGGCCCGTAGGGTAGCTTGGTCAATCCTTGGGGCTTTGGGAGCCTTAGACTCCAGTTCGAATCTGGGCGGGCCCATTCATTTGCCCATAATCTACTTCTATGCCACTTCCGTTACAGGTCTTGATGGGAAAGCGATACGCCATTCTCGGGTCTGGACGTCAGGGGACAGCGGCCGCCTATGACATCGCCCGATTTGGCGCCCCGGAGGCTCTTCTCCTGGCGGATGCGAACCTGGAAAGGGCTCATGCCGCCGCTGAACGCGTTTGCGAGTTCTTTCCCGAAGTTCCCGTGGACCCCATGCCGCTCGACGCGTCCGACGGTCGGAAGTTGAGGCGGCTCCTCGAGGCGGAGCGGGTGGACATATTGCTCAGCGGGCTCCCCTATGCCTACAACCTGGCGGTGACTCGGACAGCCATCCTTGCGGGCGTCAGCATGGTGGACATGGGAGGGAACACCGAGATCACGCGGCAGCAGCTCGCCCTGGACAGCGAGGCGCGGGTCGCAGGGGCCGCTCTGGTCCCTGACTGTGGAATGGGTCCTGGAATGAACGTGAGTCTCCTGGCCTACGCGATGGCACAGATGGACGAGCCGCGGCATGCCTATGTCTATGAGGCGGGGCTCCCATTGAATCCTGAGCCACCCTGGAACTATGCCCTCACCTTCCACATCGCTGGACTCACGAATGAGTACACGGGGGAGGCCACCTTCCTGAGGGAAGGAGGATTGGTCTCCGTTCGCGCTCTGGAAGGCCCCGAGGATGTGGAGATACCTGAGCTGGGGACCTTGGAGGCCCGGGTGACCTCCGGCGGCCTCTCCACTGCACCCTGGGCGTTCCAGGGAATTCTGCAGACCCTGGAGAACAAGACCTTGCGATACCCCGGACATTGGGACCAGATCGAGGCCTTTCGCGACTTGGGCCTCTTGGAGGAGTCCCCCATCGAGGTTGACGGCTCCGAGGTCATCCCCCGCCACGTGTTCCACGCGCTCTTCGAGCCACAGGTCGCCACGGATTCCATCCACGACATCGCTGTCATCCATGTTCGCGTCCTTGGGACAAGGAACGGAGCTCCCGCTGAGGTCATCGTCAACCTCGTGGACCGCTACGACGAGGCAACGCGGTTCACGGCAATGGAACGAGTCACGGGCTGGCACGCCTCCATCATGGTGCAATTGATTGCCGCAGGAGAGATTCCCGCGGGGGTCCATTCCGTGGAGTCCGCCATCCCGCCAAGGCGCGTGGTCGAGGAGGCCCGTCGACGGGGTTTGAACATCCGCCTGGCCGGTGCTCCTCCCGTCAGCGAGTCTTGAGGACCCCAGGCGCAACCCGAGATTGCCGCTGCGGAACCCCACTCCTCATCTGGATTCTGATTTTACGAGCGGTTCTCAAATCATGCTCTGTGGCCAAAAGGGATATATGAAGCGAGATTCCTTATTCCTTCGACCCATAGGGGGTGCGAGAAATCAGTCCGGTGCTGTACAAGGACTACAAGATTTACTGCTGTTTCGCCTTGAACAGGCTGGTCAGCGAACTGGACATTGACCTCCACCAGGAGGGCCTGGAGGAGAAACTCGACAAGATTCTGGAAGTAAGAGATGCTCCCTTGTCAAAGGAGGACATAAAGCACGAGATAAAATCGAATCACGTGATGACGAACAAGGTTCTCAGCAAGCTCGAAGAGGACGGGTTCATAACGATAACGAGGACGGGGAAGAAATACGATATCAGGATAACGATGGAGGGTGTCCTTCACGTCAGGCAGTTCAACGAGTTCTACAAGCGTATATATCACGAGCAGATTCTGGACCACTGCAAGTATCGGGAGGTCCCTGCGTGGGCCCGCTAGCGACCCCCGCGTGGAACGTCTGAGACATAGGGGATGAAATCGTACGTCCCGTCTGGGTTCTCGGAGACGAGTTCCAGCGAGCAGTTCATGAGCGAAACCCCGCCCGTTATGACGCCCGTCTCGCTCGTGAGAAAATCATAGGCATCGTCATCGAGGGACTCCTCACTCTTCCTCGTCCACAGGGCTATCACTCTGCGGGGAGGAAGCTTGGCGGAGGCGGTGATCTCTTCCACCGCCCCCTTGAGCGCCGCAAGGTCCTGAAGCGTGGGTTTGTTGGCGAACATCTTGATGTAGATAGCATATCCGGGATAGCCGACCTTCAGAACCCTCCAGAGGGAGCCAGACGGTCTGCTGGCGTAGGCATCGAACTGATAGAAGAACTGACCCCGCCCCTTCAGAATGAGGTCGGGGTTCCTCTGTGCGAGGAAGCTGAGCACCCTCTGGACCGAGTTCTCGCCCTTCGGAACGTACATCACCGGGTCCTCGTCCCTGACGCTCTTGATGACTCTGAATCGTATCCAATAGTAGTCGAAGAAGCTACTGATTTCGTGGATGAGATTGAGTATGAGGACGCCCAGAATGAAGAGCCCGGTCAGAATCGCGCCAAGAATCATGGAAGCGCGAGAGCCCCAGAACATCAGAAGGATGAGGAACGTGTTGACGGTTGCGACGGATATCAGGATGGCCCGTGCGGTGACAGTGTTGAACCATCGGAGCAGTAAGAGCGATGCGAAGAGGATCAATAGGAAGGGTAAGGAAATGGGAGCTGAACCCACGATGAACAGGAAGTCGACAAATAGCCAGGCCGCAACGAACACCGTCGCATACTTCACGAGCCTCTTGAACTTGGGATGTTGCTCGGTCACCTCCCCAGCCAGATCAAAAACGGCGGAGATGGGATTCTCGACGGCTCGAGCGTCCTTTCTCATCAGATAAATACTCGTCTCAAGATATTTAAAGACCTCAGAAACAATGCGACGGAGGACCTCGTGCGGGACCTGCTGGCTGAGATCCACACAGAGCTTCCGAGGCCCGCTCAAGGGACTCCCTTATAAGCTTTAGGGAAGAATCTTCTGTAACACACTTTCGCGGGTCTAGTTATAACCTCCAATGAATGAAATAGTCGGTGAAGAAATGCACGCAACGGAAACCAAGAAGGAATCAGGAAGGCAAGTGGC
>JBHIBK010000180.1:0-4199 GCA_046759065.1 Thermoplasmata archaeon
AGGGTTATCGTGAACGGACCGGGAGCCATGAACGCGTGGCTCTGCGTGTCGGTCTCGGTTATCGGATTGTACTCCGGGCTGAGCGGTGGATCGGCCGAAACGGCATTGTTGTAGTACGTTGTAGAACTGGTGGTTCCATCTCCCCACTCCCAAATGAAGGTCAGATCATCGCTCCCCGGATCGGAAGCGGTGGCCTGGAAGGTTATGTTGTGCCCGATGAGATACTGACTCAGGTCGTCTATCTCCCAGGTCCATGTTCCTTCATGCCGCACGTTGAAGGTGTGGTGTATCCTCTCTTCACTGCCGTCCTCGAACCTGAGAATGAGCCAGGCTGGTGTCGCTCCGTACAATTGACCGTTAATCGGGTCGTCCATAGGAGTGTAGTATGCCACAAAAGAATACCTGGAAGAGAAATTCAATGTGACGTCAGCAATGGTCACCGCCTGATCATTAGGACTGCCAGGGAACCGTTCAATGGTACCACTTATTGGATCCATCCCCTCCTTGTGTAGCTGATATTCAACATCGTGCCATTTCTCACCTGCAATTCTGAGAATGATAGTCGCGTTTGCTAGGGATTTCACTCCAAAGATGGATGGAGCCACATTTCTGACAACGACCGTGATTGGGACAACGGTCACTCCTCCATCGTCGTCCTCAACCGTCAGCGTCACAGTGAAGTTGCCATTGTCCCCGTACACGTGAGAAGCAGGTCCTTGAACGCTGAATGGCCAAGTTCCGTGAGGGCTCAGATCGGGGTCCGGTCCCACACCGTCGTTGTAGTAGACCCGCTCCTCGGTTGTTCCGTCACCCCAGTCCCATTTGACGTAGATGTCGTCACTGCCAGGATCCGTCACATCAGCGGTCAGCTGAACAGAATCTCCCTCATCAATCACCGTATCGCCTGAAACAACAGCCTGAGGAACAGCGTTCTCCACATGCAGCACGACGTTCGCAATGTCAGACCCTCCGTCGTCATCAGTGGCTGAGACAGTGACAGTGAAGTCGCCATCATCCACATAGGTGTGAGAGCTCATGAACGAGCCCGTGGCATCTGGAGGATCGTTCTCCTCGACCACGCTCGCACTCTCCACAGTCCCTTCTCCCCAATCGAACAGGACGGAATGCGTATCCAGCCAACCCGGGTCTGAGAACTCGCCTCCCAGCTCACAGGGCACACCGCCTTCGAAGAACACACACAACGGCACCCAAAGGGTGGTTATGTCTGGATCGACATTGTAGGTCTCCAGGGGTGGTGTGTCATCTATGCCCACTCCTCCGTCATCGTCAGTGACCGCGAGGACCACATCGTAGACCCCGTTATCCCCATAGGCGTGAACGACAGAGGACGGACCGTCCAAGATGATCGTGCCGTCACCTAAATCCCAGTCATACGTGAAAGTGTCGTAGATGCCTGGATCGTAGACGCTGGATTCGAAAAGGATGTCCTTGCCCTCGGGGTATGGAGGTAGGAGTATGGTACCGTCATTGCTTTTGCTGGTCCATTCTACGGACGGGGCAACATTCAGGACAGTGACCGTTGCCTGAGCTTGGGCTTGTGCCCCTCCAGCATCGGTGACAGTGAGGGTAACCACGCAAACACAATCGTCGTAATAGGTGTGGGAGACGTTCATACCATTCGCTTCGTTGTCGTTGGTGTAGTCCCCATCCAGGTCCAGGTCCGCGCTCGCATCGAAGTCCCAGGAGAAGTCCAGAACGGCGGATTCCAAGAGCGTTTTCACGTTGTCAATGAATCCTTGTGCATCGGCCAGAGGAAAAGCCATACCACCGGTGTTGTCAGCCATCAGGTGGAACAACTGTTGCTGGGGACCCACGCCAGGTCCGGCCCCATCAGGATCAATATTATCGTCATACATCGGAAATGCCACAACATCGTTCGCATTGAGAATCATGGACGTCTCGTTGGTCACGTACCAGTCATCATCTATGAGATTGGGGTGACCTCGCCATTGCGCTGCAGGGCTCCCATCAATATACTGGTGCATTGGTGAGGCGTCCCCGATTGGAGAGACGATTCTGGTCGCCCCGTCCCGCCAGGGATAGTTGATGGCTATGTAGGCTACCCCTTGAGCCCATCCTTCAGATACGTGTTTGGACAAGTCGTAGCAACTCTTTGTGGGGTCGATTAAACCCGGGGACGGATTCTGGGTCCTTACGTTATGGCCGTGCGGATTGCTTATTTGGGTGTTTCTCAGACAATCCTGAATGACAGCACCGAACATGTCCAGCCGAGCGCCGTAGTCGAGCCACTCATCCATCACGGGAAACTTTTCGGGTGTTTCGGTTCCGTGATCCAGACCGTAGACCACGAAATCGAGATCGTAACCCTGGGCAAGAAGGTCGGACTCTATCTGAGGCAGGGAAGTGCTCAGCACTGCCCACTCGTCAGGCATGCTTGGAGAGGTATCCACGACAAAAACCATGTCGACACTTGGGTCGGGATCGTAGGAACCATAGCCGCTGAGAAATGCAGCTTCCCCCTCAAATATCGTCTGGGCTGCTGGGCTGATGACCGCAACGGGAGGTTCGTTCACTATGAGAGGTTTAAGAATATCATCTGCGAATATGAAGTTTTCAAAGGGTCCGTCACCGTCCTTGTCCCGAAGCTGATGGTCGTCCAGTACCTGGGTGTCTCCAAAAATCAGAACCTCCGCCCCAGGTCTCGGGGGTGACCCGGGTATCTGATCGACAGCGACCACATCTCGGCCTGCCCTGTCTCTGACCAAGCTCTTTGCGGTGCCCCAAATATTGAGTGATGATACTCCTGCACCATCCATATCCAGTGCCGTGACTCCCTCGGTGAGAGGGTCTGGAGTTATGTCCGTGGCCGCGGGCTCTATTGAACTCAAGACATTGTCAGCAAACTGCCTGATGCCAACACCAAGGTTCTGCAACAGGTTGTTCACCGTCCTATATCCGAAGACCCCACTGTGCTCCCCCATCACGACCAGTCTGCCACCGTTCATCAAGAAGTCCTCGATGTCGTCCAACTGACTGGTGGTGAAATAGTATGTGCCATCATCATCGAGCATGCCGGGCATGATGAAAAAGACAACCTTGTAGTCGTTCAGGTCCACGGGCCATATGTCCGTATATGTAACGGGGAATCCCATGCCGTTGTATTTGTCCCTCAAATCGAAGAAAGTCCCGGCGTCGCCATGATACAAGGGCGGAGAGCCTCCGTTGCCGTAGTACAGCAACACTTCATTGGACTCAAGCCCAAAGGGATCGATCAGGATAATCTCACTCTTTTCCACAGGCAGACTCAAAAGGTTCGCATTCGGTACTAGAAGAAAAACGGGCACGATAGTGCACAGTAGTTTTGTCATAGAGGGAGCACTCAAAGAACCCCACCTCCTCTGGAAGTATATGGATTAACGGGCTATTAAGTATTCCTTACCCCAGGGAAGGCAAAAAGTAGAATAGTCGGAATACCATCTACGAGGAAATGCCCAAGATTGCAGAGATACTCTCGGAACAGTACGAGGGAAAGGAAGTGGAGATAGCGGGATGGATCTACCGCACCCGCAGTAGCGGGAGCTTGGTCTTCGTTATTCTGAGGGACTCGAGCGGAACAGTCCAGGTGACGGTAAACAAGGAGGATGTACCTGAAGAGGATTTTCTGGCTGCGGAGAAGGCTCTCGTGGAGTCCTCGGTCATTGCAATCGGGACGGTCGCGAAGGATGAGAGAGCGCCTGGTGGGTTCGAGATACGGGCAAAGGGCTTTCGTGTTATGGGATTCGCGGAGAAATATCCGATCACAAAAGACCAGAGCACCGAGTTCCTGTTGGACAAGAGGCATCTTTGGATACGAAGCAGGAAGATGACCAACATGATGAAGGTCAGGTCCACCGTATTCGGGGCAATCCATGATTTCTTCAGGAAGAACGGTTACTACGAGGTCCAGGCACCCATTCTAACGCCTGCAATGGTGGAAGGTGGTTCCACCCTGTTCAAGGTGGACTATTACGAGAAAGAGGTGTACCTGGCTCAAAGCTGGCAGTTGTACGCTGAGGCAATGGTCATGGCCCTCGAGAAGATATACTGCATCGCTCCCTCCTTCAGGGCGGAGAAGTTCCGGACCACGAGGCACCTGACCGAGTACTGGCACGCCGAAATGGAGATAGCTTGGGCCGGAATGGATGAGTGTATCGAGGAAGGGGAGAAGCTCATTTCCC
>JBHIBK010000181.1:0-4187 GCA_046759065.1 Thermoplasmata archaeon
AAGCTTAATGCTGAAGCAGAGCTTCTTCCAGAGGGCGCTGACGTTGCTCTGAAAACTGATAAGGGCCTTAAAGAAGAGCTTGATCATGGAAAACCAATTATCCGTGAAGTTCAGCTTGACAACATTGGCCTCATGGTTGTCGGTCGCATATCCTCGATTTCTATCGTTTCACCAATGGTGGCATCGGTGATGGTAATGAGAAATCATCGGTGGTGAGTTCAACCAGAGCAGAGGGATTCGATTCCTATCCTCACGGCGGCGGAAGTTCTCAAGGTCCAAGAGTATTTGAGATGGCAAATGAGCACTCGGCCTCAGAGCATGTGGATCAGAGCGAGTCCTGCAGCATCGCCTTAGAGTCTCTCACCTGCTTCTCTTCGACGGCGGCGCTGAGAAGATACCTGTCTTTGAAGAAATCGATTGCCCGCCCAGAAACTTCGTACTCATACAATCTCCCGGAAGGGTACACTATCACTCTGTCGCCCTCGAATACGGCCAATGTGTCCGGTGAGGTCAAGAGATACACGTTCTCATGCGTCACGAAGTCCAGATCTTCGAACTTCCCCCCTGGTTTGTGCTTGTAGAACGTGACCCTGTCGACCTTGGCTCGCTCCATGAACTCCTCTTCGGATATCCTCGGCATCGGTCCATCCTCCAATTCTGCTCCGTAACGTCGCTTGTGGTAGATAATCCTTCTTCGCTTGTGGCCCCCTCAGGAGTTCTCAGACATCCTTCGTTCCTGCCCCGCTCATCCTCTCGTACGTAGAATGAGGCTTGATGAAGCCAAACCCAGACTTCTGGACATTGGGCGCTCAGTCCCCTAAATCAACCATCTCACCCAATAGACGGAGGTCTCGAGCAGCGCAAGACCTATTCAGACTCTTCGGACTCCTCTTCAAGCTCTTCCTCAGGCTTCCTCCTGGTCTTCCTGAACAGAATCGTCAGGACAAGAGCAGCAACCACAATGACTACAAGCAAGAGGACCGCCCACCAGTATTCTTCCAGGAAGGGTTTATCCTCTTTCTCACTCGTCAGAGGGTCCCTTCCCAATTCGACTTCGTCCCCATCATTCATCCCATCGCCATCTGTGTCCGCTTCCAAGGGCTCCGTTCCGTAGACATTCTCTTCCTCCCAGTCAGACAGACCGTCACCATCGCTGTCTGTCACAATGACTTCCACGATGAGGCTGTCCTCGTCGGAGTTCCCTGCGGGATCGCGTACTTCCAATACCACAGTGAAACTGCCTTCCACAGTGAACTCGCTTTGCGACAGTGGTCCGTAGAGGGTTACATTCTCTGATCCGTTGAAGAGTCTCCATGTGTAGTTATCAATTCCCCAGTTGTCGCTTGAATTTGCTCCGTCGAAATGAGCGGTACCACCCTGATTGATGACCTGGTCTGGCCCTGCATCAGCGGTGGGCGAGATGTCATCGACTATCTGGAACATGCCGTCGTACCCGACCCAGTTGTCGAGATTGTCATTCGCAGAGATGCGGAATTGGAACCCACCCGCCAACGCGGCGGGAACGATTCGCCAGTACCGGTTCGTAGTATCATGCCACCGCATGGAGAAGTTCCCGACCTCCTGGGAACCAGGGTCCCAAACGTGAACCCATGCAGAGTCAATTCCGATAGAACTCTCGATTCCCGCTGAGATGTTGACATTCGTCGGTATGTTGTTCGATAGTCGCTGCCATTCCACGTTGGAGATTGTGGGCGGGGGAGCTATGATTTGGAATGAGCCGCCCGTCGAGTTCATATTGGAGCTGAGGTCCGAGGCCCAAATTGTGAACTGATGCGTGCCCTCAACACCATAGGTCCTGTTTCGATAGTATTTGTCGTTCGTCGCATCAAATTGCATCGTCAGATTCTCCATCTCGATGAGGTTGGGGTCAATTATCTGACATGTGACGAGGTCGAGTGATGCGTCGGCCACTCTTGCGCTAATGTTGACCGGCCCGCCAAGCATCTGTGGATCTGGTTGCACGGTGACATCGGAGACCTCTGGTGGATCTTCGTCAGGAGGAGCCATGACTGTTATTGTGGTGTTCGAATCGGCAGGTAGGTACCCCGCCAGAGTGGCGTTGACAATCAGATAGTAGTCCTTTGACGCTTCACCTCCTGGGAGCGACGAAGGAGCTTGGAACAGGAAACTGAAAGCCCCGTTGGTGGTGGCTCCTGAATCCGGGGTCAAGGTGGGGCCTGATGGAATCGTCATTGCGTTCACGAGGGCTCCGTTGACCGGGTTATTGTCCTGATCCGTAACGGATACATTCACGGACATCGTCGCACCAGTCTCGATGACCAAGTAGCTTGGGTCCACGAGAACGGAAAGGAACACCGGCGGTAGCGGGTAGATTCTGACGGTGGTGAACTCCTCTTGGGAGGATGAATAGGGACCGAACCCGAGAGCCTGTGCGGAAATGATCACGTCAATCTCAATATTCGTGTAGGGAGCGAAGAAGGTGGCAAACAGGTCGCCGTTGATATCAGTGGTGCCATTTACTGTGGTCCCGAATTCGCCCGCAGGAATGCTCAAATTGCCCAAAGGCCCCAAACCATTGAGCAATAAACGAACAGGTGCGCCCGATAGTGGGTTTCCATTGGGGTCGGTCACTGTCGCTTTGACAGTTTCATTGGAACCTGATAGCATGGACGATATTGCGGTGATAGACACGCCGAGAGAATTGGCCGGTGGGTGGATACCAATCCACGACCAGAATGAGCCCCCGAATATGGACCCTGCTGCTCCAACAGTCCAGTTGACGAACCTGTCGGACCGATATGCCTCTATGTTCGTTTTGAAGTATAGGACGTCATACGGAAGCGCGTCCACGAGAATGCCGCTGCACTGCTTGATCAGGTCTGCCTGTCTGTTTGGATCCAGTTCCGCCCTTGCCTGTGTGATTAGGTCATCGAACGTCGCGTTCTGGAAACCGGGATAGTTCTGGCCCGATGGTGCATTGCTCGAATGGAAGAACGCGTGGTAATAATCTGGCGGCTCCGAAGCTATCCTCCACCCCAATACCCACATATCCATGTTATGAGTATCCATACGGTTTATGATGTCCCCGAACGCAAGATGATTGGCCACGGCATTCAATCCCACTGTGGTCATGTTTTCCGCAATCATGTCACAGGCAGCCGCACGGATGGCATCATATGATGCAGTAGGACAGATTATCTCGATTTGGCTGTCACCGATGGTTGGCAGGTTTCTGTATCCGCTGGGACCATAACCGAGCCCGAATCCTCCAATCGTATAGTAGTCATTCAGGATTTGATCTGCGATGGACAGATTGAACTCATATTTTGTGACGGACCCATTGTACCATTTCGTGAATGCTGGGCTCACAGGCTGGTCGCCAGCAACGCCGAAGTTCTGTAGTAGATCGATCACAATCGTCTTCTTATCTATCACGTGAGCGATTGCCCTTCTCAGATGAAGCCCATCATCGCCCTGCGATGGATCGTTGCTGGGATAGCCGAGAGGGGATGACCTCATGTTGTATCCAAGGTAATAGAATCCCTTTTCTGCAGTGGAGTGTAACCCTATGTTCGGGTCTGAGAGGAGGTCTCCAACGAACTCGGGGGGGACAGACCATGAGATGACGTCTATCTCACCTACCTGTAGGGCGAATACTGCTTCCTGTTCTGTGGCGTAGATTTTGAACAGCATTCCGTCGATGTAGGGCTTGTGCATATACAAGAAGAAGGAACCCTGGCAGACAGGCGGGAATCCTACTTTCATACAATCAAGAGTATCAGCCCTGTAGTCCTCAAACCTCGAGAGACTGGCTGACACACCAGGAATCCACTCGTCGAATTCGAAGGGTCCTGTTCCCACGACCTCGTCATCGCTCGGTTCCCAATACGTAGCGTCACTGAACCAAAAGGAATTTGGATCCGTAGCCGGAACACCATTGTTCGTTACCTCGTCGTATGCATATCCAAAATACGAATGTATATTCAGATTCCAGTTGTTGCAGACACCGGCGGTTGCATTCAGGCAAACCTTGCCAGTTCCTTCCCAGATATGTCTGGGGTATATCGTTGCGCCGTTGAGGGTATAGGACACAAACCGCGCATACACTGCCTGCTGAGAGAAGTGAAGTGCAAAGGTCAGCGTGTCGTCAGCTCCAACCGGTGTCGCTGCGTCCCACACATCCGCGACCGGCCATATGTTCAGCC
>JBHIBK010000182.1:0-4168 GCA_046759065.1 Thermoplasmata archaeon
GAGGGCATGTTTGAGTCTGAGGTTCTTCTTCAGCCACACGAATCCCCATTGCAAAGAAGACTACCACTTTATAAGTCATTCGGAGAGAGAATCCGAAGAGCCACTCCATGGCCAGTCCCGCGCCTTTGGACAACGTCAAGGGGCGGCCAGGATTCTCCCGCTTCCTCCACAGAACTCCGTCATGAGGGAGACTGTCGTCTCCGCCGCCTCTCTCAGGATTCCCCTCTCGATTCCTGGAACTCCGCACATGAGGGAGAAGACATTCCTCGTCTGAATGGTCACCTTCGTCGTGTCCGAATCTCGATAGGGATAGATCGCGACCAGCTTCTCATCGTCGGATATGACGATCTCATTCCCGCTCAAGACCTTGGGCTCTTTCATCCCTATCCCCACGAACTCCTCGCCAGCGGTGGCCCATCGTATCGTCAGGCACCCGCTGAACACGTCCAGGTCGAACGACCCTATCGCGATGTTATGCTTCATGGAGGCCAGGTTGTAGGCGTCGACGGCCGTGTTGATCCTCGGAATAGGTCTCCCTTGAAGGACCCTTCTTATCAGCGATTCCGAGGCGGGTCGGATCTTCGTCGGGTCTATGCCCAGACGCCAGAAGAAGTCCCGATATCTCCTGATGCGCTCATCGTTCTTCAAGGCCTCAAGGTCATACCTTTCCGCGATTTCTCTGGCAACTTCCTCCTTCAGGTCCTCCAGCGCTGGGGATGTCTCCTCAACTCTTTCGCCAGTGATCGTCGCAGCCACGACCTTCAAGTTTGGATACTTCGCGGCCAGCTGCCTATCCAAGGCAATCATCGAGGTGTGATTGCTCCGGGGTCTAAAGCCTTTTTCCGCGGCTGATTGGAATCTTTCGAGCGGTGGCTTCCGGCGCTTCCCGCCAGACCTTTATCATCAGCAGGAAGAAGTAGACGATGTAGGAGATCCCGACAGCGCTCATGCCCAACATTCCGTTCGCCTCGTGAATGAAAGTCAGAAAGATCAAAGGTGCCAGTGTTCCCGCCGCCAGTGCGAATAACGCCCTCTCGTTGTATCCTCTACCTGCCGAGTTGATCAGAGCGAAGAGAATGCCGAGACAAAGAAGACTGTGCAGAACGATGACCGTGAGCGGTGGCACACCGGACTCAGGCAGACCGTAGACGATTACGAAGCTGAAGAACATGAAGAGCGAGCCGAAGGCGAAGAAGTAGATGGGCGGGAGAATGGGAGCCCTGCTTTTCATCTTTGGCCAGTCCCCGGGAAACTCGTATGCTGCGAACACGAACAGTACCACGACAAGGATGGCGAGAGAGGACAGATGTCCTTCCGGGAAGTAGGGGAATGCGAGAACGCCCAGGCCGGAGATGAACACCAAGACGAGACCAGGGATCAGAAGCTGGACGTCAGAAAGCAGTCTCTCCTTCTTATGCTCCCTGAACATGAGATTGAAGAGGATTATCGGAACGGCGATGCTTACTATCCCGTGAAATATCGTGAGCCAGACGGTCCACACCCAGTTCACTCCCGCCCATCTTCCGTAGTCGCCCAGTATGCCCAAGTCCATCCAGTTCGGGTCGAAGAAGCTCTTGACGACGAGGCCTTCCTCAAAGATACCATAGGCGGCACCCATGAGAAGGATCGAGGGCCAGCCCTTCTGCCACTTGACCGCGAGCTCTCTTATGATGAGGACGCCACCACCGTAGAGGGCGACGAGGAAGAGAAAGCTCAACGGGAAGAAGAACTCCAGCGGCGGAGATGAGCCAGAAAGAAGCTCCGCTGTCAGTGGGGAAAGTAGCATGAGTGTTATGATGGGAACTTGCCTGTCCTTCACTCAAAAAAGGTTTCCATTTTCTTAGTAGTTATAGTTGTTGGTCTCCTTCTCTCGACGGGATCGTCCGCATCCCGTACGCCCCTTCTGTGCGCTCAAAATGCCCTCGGAGATTGAATTTCTGTCCGTGAAAGGCTCCCCCCCACCCAATGAGGCCCTAAGGCCTCCCCCATGCCCTTCGCGTTCCAGGAGGTGGGGGGTGGCTACGCGTCGAGGAGGTAGTAAATCTTAGTCCAGTGATCCTTCGGACTCCTCAGGCACTTCAGGAGTCTGAGGTTCACCAGGATGTCGAGGTTCTTTCTCGTGGTCTTGTTTCCCCATCTGTATTTCTTTGCCATGTATTCCGTCAGATGCTTCTCCATTCTCACTTCGCCGTTGAAGTGAGACTCTATCACTCTCAGTAGCATGGCCAGATTTCTCAGCTTTCTCACGTCGTGCACATGTTCCTTGAGAACTTCCCATCTTGTCATTCTTTATCCTCCGATAGGATCGGGGCGGAATCCAGCTCAGGAACACAACGGCCAAAAAATCTAGGGCTTGCTTCCAAAGCTCCGTAGAACCATTTTCGGATTCTGAAGATGTGATTCCCTAGGGTGAGAATCCAAAAGTCATCGGAAAGGCTTTCCTGGTGGACGAGCGACGAACCGTGCACAATTCCTGTCCCTTCCGGAGACGCCTCCTGATCTACAGAATCATTCGACCCGCTTCGGAGCGTTGCCGAGTTCCGCACCCGAACCATGGGTCAAATAGAATAGGAGTGTCGGATATTAAGACGCTTTTTACATATGAGTTACATGTTTGGAAATGTTGAATTCTTGGGCAATATTGAGGGCTTTTAGCTCCTTTTTCGCGAAAGCTTTCCCAAGGAGTCCCGGTAGGTCTGCGCATCCTGAGGATGATATTCACTCGTAGTAAAGGTATGCAGTCCGACGTTATGAGTCAAACGCCGAGCATCCTCTTCATCCTGAGAGAGTCCTTGTCGCGAACGGGGCTTTCGCTTATGATAGTAATATCGTATTTCCTCTTCTTCAGCACCTTGGCCAGCTTGGAAAAGTCGGGCGATTTCGCCTCCATTCCAAGGTGCTTCCTTTCGCCTCTTTCGCCATACTCGATGCAGCTGAAGTGACAGTGAAGGAAATCCGTCGTGAACTTCTCGTATTCTCGGAGGAGGTCCTCGAAATCCTGGACTCTCTTGAATCGTCCTTGATCGCGAGCGTGAGCATGAGCCCAGTCGATGACGGGATACACGCCCTCGATGTCCTGACAGATCGTGACGATGTCGTCTAGTGTCCCTAATCCCGCCAACTTCCCCGTCATCTCGAGGCCTATGAACATCTTCCAGCCCTCGTCCCGGATGCGTTTCACGCAGCCCGCCAGCCTCCTCTTGACGTTCCTCGTGACAGTGGATGGTTTCATCCCATGCAGAAAGCCCGGATGGTGCACGAGGATGTACCCGCCCCAGGCGTCCATCATCTCCGCCGTGCGATGGATCCATGCGCAGCTCCTCTTGAGCACGCCTTTGTCCCTGGAATTGAGATTGATGTAGTAGGGTGCGTGGCAGCTTATCCGGATGGCGTTCTCCTTCGCCAACCTGCCCAGCCTTTTGGCGGTCTTCAATTTCGTCTGTATTCCGTACGTGTACTGGACCTCCATTGCGTTCAGGCCCATCTCCTTC
Organism: Thermoplasmata archaeon; assembly: GCA_046759065.1. Classification (GTDB taxonomy): domain Archaea; phylum Thermoplasmatota; class Thermoplasmata; order RBG-16-68-12; family JAGMCJ01; genus JAGMCJ01. The sequence goes on from JBHIBK010000182.1 coordinate 3,492, forward strand.
AGCATTGGGATGCCGTCCTCCATCCCCTTGGAATCCAGCGGGGCGCCAGCGGGGCCTAGGTAGAACATCACCACCGCATTGGAAGGGCTCTGGTTAAGCCTTTCTAGGGCAACGTATTTCTACAACGCTACAGATTGGCCGATGTGTGGGGTTGGTGCGAGGAACATGAGGTTCGGTGACTTCGACGGGATCGGTCGAATCTATGACCACGACGGCAAGCTTCTGCTTCAGGACGATGAGGATCTGTGGATGGCCGTAATCCCCAACGGACGCATGAGGACGTTGCTGCCTCTCAAGCTGATGAAGCACAGGGCCCTGTACGTGTCCTGCTCAATAGGCCTTCGTGAGAGTCCCAGTCCGAGAAAGGATCTCTCCAACATCGACAAGATCCTGGTTCCTGTCCTGGACGACGAGCACCAGGCCTTCGACCAGAGGTGGTTCAACTCCTTCCCGACACCGATACTGGTGACGAACAAGAGGATAGTGAGACTGAGATGTGCCACGCCCTCCAAGCAGCTCCTGCTCAGCAGCGGGTACCAGCCAGGGATAGCAGCTGAATGGTACGGCTACGAGAGCGACATCAGGGAATTGGGGCTGAGGATTTACGGACAGATCTCCTGGGAGGAGGTTCTCCGGATGATTGTGACGGACTACGGGGTTGTTCTCATCGTGAAGCC
>JBHIBK010000183.1:0-4164 GCA_046759065.1 Thermoplasmata archaeon
CCTTGACAACTGCCGTGGGATATATCTTGAGCATATCCGGTCTGTAAGCTGTATTCTCGAATACCTCTGCGAAGGAATTGAGATCATCTCGAGGAGTCATTCCCGGAAGACCTGGCATGAGATGATAGCACACCTTCAGCCCTGCGTTCTTCACGAGCTCGGTCGCCTCCCTCACTTCTTGGACACCATGTCCACGATGCACGTTGTGAAGGACCTGCTCATTCGTCGTCTGGACACCGAACTCGATCCGTGTGACTCCAAATGACAGAGATTGCCTCAGGTGATGATCGAGGAAGCAATCGGGTCTCGTCTCAATCGTCAAGCCGATGCACCGGCTTTCGGCGGTCTCGTTCCTCTTCTGAGCCTCTTCCAGACTGGGAAGTATCTCACCGTTTAGACCATCGAAACACCGTTTGATGAAGTCCTCCTGATACGCTTCATCGAAGGCCGTGAAGGTTCCTCCCATCACGATGAGGTCCACCTTATCGGTCGAGTGTCCCACGTTCTGCAACTGCCCAATCCTGTCCCGTGTCTGTCGGTACGGATCGAAGGAGTGACGAACGGCACGCAGGGCGGCGGGCTCCCTCCCAGTATAGGACTGCGGAGTCCCAGTTTCCACACCGCCAGGACAGTAGAGGCATTTCCCGTGAGGGCAGGGACTGGGCCTTGTCATCACGGCCACAACGGCCACACCGGAGAGCGTCCTCTGCGGCTTCTTGACGAGTAGGTGCCTGAGCCTCTCAACGTTCGCCTCGGGAATCCTGGCAAGGATTTCAGAGTTCCTCGGGAGGTTCTCCACGGAGTGCTTCTTGCATAGACGGATCTTTGCTCGCTGAAGCTCTTCCCTGGTTTGAATCTCCCCGATCAGGAGCAAGCTGACCAGTTCGTCGAGAAGGTCCACGGAAACAAATCGTGGACTCGATATAAATGGGCTACGCAAGATCGAAGCCCAGTTTACTGAAACATGATTCCTTCGTAGTCTTCTCCCTCTTTCTTCCCGCCCTTGCGCTTGAACCTCTTCTTTTGGCTGGGTTTCATCCCAACGAACACCAGATCGGTCCGAAGGAGCCTCACGTATGTGGTGCCAGGGAGTTCCTCCACTTCGATCACTCCTCTGGAGATGAGCTTCTTCAGGACGCGGTCCAATCTGCCCTCGGATATCTTGAGCTCCCACCTCAAATCCTTCAGTGTTACAGGATAGGACTCGAGAAGGACGCGAAGAACCCTTTCCTCGAGTGTGTCCTGCTCGATCTCAACGACCAAGGACAGACCTCAGATGTACATGGCGTCTGGCTTTGCGGTCTCCTCCTTCTTCTCCGCGCTCTCTATCACGTCGATCGCCAGAATCATGTGAGTCGGCAATATTCTCGTGCGACCCGCAGACTCCTTGTGAGATTCGTCCAGTTCCAGGCATAACCCCTCGTCGTGCCCTATCGCAGCATAGCCTTTGAATACACCGTGGGTGACGAGAGGCTTCTCCCGCGTCTCCAAGGACACAACTCTGTATTTCGAGCCTTTCGTAAGTACAAATGCCTCTTCCTTTCCCTTCATTTTCCTCGCCTCTTCTCTCCAGCCAGTTTCCCCATGTGTTCAACGGTCTTTCTGTAGTTCTCCATCGCCACAGAAACATGGGCCTCAACGAAATTCCAGGCCTTCTCGAGATTCCCGTATCGTATCCGATACCCCTTCCTTTCCACCTTCCCGTCATTGACGGAGAGCTCTTCCAGGAGATCCATGTACTTCAGCTTGTTCAGATGCCTGTATACCGTGGGCTTCGTGGTCTTCAGCTTTGTCGATAGCTGCTCAACCGTCCAGCCCTTCTCAGGCCTTCTCAGAAGACACTCAACGAAGAGCCTGTAGGGAACGCTGTCCTTGACCGACCTCGCATCGGTCTTCGGATCGTAGCCTTTCGGAAGGTAGCCTATCTGACCGAGAAAGAGAGTTGCCACTTCATCCAATCTCTTCAGCGGTGTCAAGGGTATGTTGCTCACCACGGAAATCTCGAAAGACATGCCAACAAGAATGTCCTTAAACTAGTTAATCCTTTTTGTTGATATGTTTAGCTCCATACTATACTAGGCTGCGATCCAGTCTCTCAGTCTCTGCTCCCACACCTGCCTCGGCGCGAAGCCCAAGGAGCACGCGTACGTGTTGAAATCGACTATGTCCTTTCCCGCCTCTCTGGCAGAGTCCTGTATCCTTCTCAGGCTTTGACCGACGACCGAATACACGGGTGCATAGCCGACCATGGACTGGAAGATGAAGATCTGGTTGAATATCGTCTTCTTCATAATCCCCGTCCTCTTGTGCGCCCACTCGACGAAGTCCGTCAGGCTCTGCTTGCCCATGTTTATCCTTGAGTCGGATATCGCCCTCAGGAACCTGACTATCCTCCACTTGTAGACCTCGAACTCGACCTCCAGCAACCACGTGTCGAAGTCCTCGTACTTCCTGACCATGTTCATGAACTTCTCTTCCGCTGGCGAGAGCGATGTCTTCTTCACGAGCTCCTTGAGAAGGAGCAGCGATTCCAGCTCCCTGTTGAAAGATATGCCATCGCTCACGGCCAGACCGAACGTCGTGTGCAGGCCTTCCATCAGCCCAGGATTTGCCGCGAACCGCGTGGAGGAGTTGGAGTAGTTCACGCAATGGCCGAATTCCTCGTGGACGATCGTCTGGAACAGCATCGGCGACCCCGTAGAGGGGGATCTCTTCTCATCGGTCGAGACGAAGAATATGTTGAATGGCTTGTCCGAGAGCTCACCGAAAGTGCTCATAGCTGCTGTCGGTATGAAACTGACCAGATAGGGGGGCGTTTCCATGAGCCGTGTCTCGTAGTTCGGGGTGATCTTCACCAGCCGTTTGATCATCAAAGGCGTGATATTCGAGCGGAAGTCGTTCACGAAGTCCAGAATCTCTGATTTCTTGATCGCCCGCCTCTCCTCGACCTCCCTCTCGATCGTTTCGGTCGATGCATCGCAGCCATAGCGGTCCGCCAGATTCTCAGTGACTCCCTTGAGATGCGGGAGCTCCTCATCCAGCCAACCCATCGCATTCTCCGCGAATTCGTCTGGGGATTCGGGGAAGTCGTATCTGTCCCTCATGACTAGGGGGTAGATGTCCTTCCTGCCGACATCCCCGCCAATATCCTTCAGGATTGGGAATATCTCCTCGAAATCGCACTCATCGATTCCCTCAACGTCGAACGTCGCGCGGTAGCTGTTGGCCTTCTTCTTCAGTGCTCGGAGCTTGGAGGTGAGCATCTGGTCCGTCGTCTCCGCCATCAGGGTGTCGATCATCTTTTCCAGTCCGGCGCACTTGCCGCACACTGAGATCAGGACTTCGGCGGGCCACTCCTTCTTGGAGAGACGCTCCCTGGCGGCGTCGAGAGACTCAGCAATGGATTCTGTGAGCGATATCAGATGAGGGGGAACGACTCCCTCCACGATGAGATGCCTGAAGTAGGCCCAAAGGCCTTCGTCCGGAGCCTGGTATGGCTCCTCGGTGAGAAGACCCAGCTCTAGGTTCCTGGCAAACGCCTCCTCGATAGGATCCGTGGCTTTCTCTTTGGCCATCCTCAACATGGACAGCATTTCATCGATGTTCACCTGGCTCGGAACGAGCATCCTTCCCGCGTATTCGTCCAAACCGGCGGAGTAGGTCCGTGCCGGGAATCTCTCCTTCCAGACCTCAAAAATGGCAGCTTCAGCCTCGCTCTTGGGCTTCATAGTCTCCCCTCGTAGTGGATAACCACCTCCCGTTTAAGAGTTGTGGCCTTCGATCTCACCGGAACAGCGTCAAGAGGAAGACGAGGTCCGCCTCTGCATCGATCGCGTGTAGCTGCCCGGCGGGCATATGCACCCAAACGCCCTCTTTGACGGGATGCTCGTCCTCGCCGAGCCTTACCTTCCCGCTCCCGCCAAGGAAGTGAATCGTGGCGGGCATGCTTGCCGTGTGTTCCGAGAGAGACTGCCCGCCAGCCATGCAGAACAGCACCACTTTCGATTCTGGAGTGTCCAGGATGGTCTTGCTCACGATTCCATCCTCAGCGAACTCGATTGCGGAGGCGATGTCGGAGATTGTGTATCGGTCTGCCATGTGAACCGAATGTAGAAATGCGAGCAACGATATCAACCTGACCTTTCTGGAAAAGTGCGAGGGCGA
>JBHIBK010000184.1:0-4158 GCA_046759065.1 Thermoplasmata archaeon
ATGGAGGATGGCGTATGATGCAGGCCATCCCTTCGACAAGCTCAGGACAAGCCAGAGGAGGACGGGAGCCCAGCGGGGGCCAGGATTGGACAGTCGAAGAAGGTCAATCAAGCAGGCGTGAAGGCGATAACTGGCACCGGCACCACGCGTACTTGTGGCTCGGGCGCTTGTATCAGGCGGTCCATTTCGCGCACGACGATGGCCGAGAAATATCGCTCTCCACAGCGCGGGCAGACGCGAGCCGGAACTGCCTCGAAGATGTAGTGCCTGTCTCGACGATGGCGGTACACCGTCACCAGCTTTTCTGTGTCCGCTAACAGCCCATTGCAGTATTCGCAGAAATCTTGTTCCATATCATTCACTCAACTATTCCTCTGGCACGTATACCGTGATGATGCGCAACAGACCAGAGGGCAGAAAGCGGCAAACCGTCTCAATCTCAACGCCGTTCGATGTGCCGCGCACGACGAAACGGAGGCCCCGTGGATCGTCAGTAAGTCTCGCCCGCAACTCACCGTTCAGCAACGCCCGACGTACCTCGGCCTCAGTGAGATCATCTTCGTCCATTTCTTCCAGGGCATGCATTGTGAACTCATATCGCTCCTGACGGACGGCTCGTCGGATTCGTTTGATGCTCATCGTTCAGTCGCCTGCGAGGATATTCGCGAATTCGACTTCGCAGACGAATCCGCCCTTGGGTGCACATAACCTACGCCAGGGAAAGTATACATCAGATCCTGGATCTTGTCCAACTTTCCTTTTTCCCCTTGTTTCCCCTCTTCTATTTTCCATCCTCCATTTTCCGTCCTCCCCCTTCCCCCTTCCCCCCTCTATCGCCCCCGCAGCGTCACGGTATCCACGATAGTCTTCAACAGGATCACGATGTCCAGCCACAGGGATTGGCGCTTGATGTAGTACAGATCGTACTGCAGCTTGAGGAGGGCGTCCTCTTTGGAGGCGCTGTAGCCCTGCTTGACCAGCGCCCAGCCGGCCATGCCGGGCTTGACGGCGTGACGCACGCGGTAGAAGGGGATCTCTTGGGCGAGTTCTTCTGCGAACTCGGGCCGCTCGGGACGGGGGCCCACCGCGCTCATCTGGCCCTTGAGGATGTTGAGGAACTGGGGGAATTCGTCTACGTGGGTGCGGCGCAGGATACGCGCCACACGGGTGGCGCGGATCAGGAGCTATCGCGCGTCGTCCTCGTCGGCCCAGACAGCCCGGCCCTTCTCCGCACCAGGCGCCATGGAGCGGAACTTGTAGGCCCGAAAGCGCCGCCCGCCCTTGCCCACCCGCCACTGGCTGTAGAAGATGGGGACAGGGAGTCCAGGTAGTAGACTGTTCGCTCTGCTCCCGCGCCTCCGGACCGACCTCCGTGCTCTATGCTTCGACGTTCAAATCAATTCCCTTTTTTTCGGAGTAATAGTAGTTACCCAGAAACTATCCAGCCAATGCCGGAGCAGCTATCAATTTGAGTACCACCTGCCGACCGTCCTCTAACCAGATACGATTGTCCTGTACCGTCAGTGGACTATCCGGTGGCGCCGTCAGCACCAGGCGGTCATCTTCGACGCATGCCTGGACCTCCACCGTCTCCTTACGACGCTCAATCGCCGCCCAGGCTTCGAAGAACGTCTCCACCGGCAGCGTGCCGTCCCACTGGGCTGCTTCCTCAATGAATCGCTCAATAACCGCCTCATATTCAGCAACTGGCATCTCTTCCAGGGTCTTCATGAGAACGGAAGATGGAGGGTGGAGATTGGAAGATGGAGAATGGGGATTGGAGAATGGAGATTGGAGGATGGAATCTGTTTTCCATTGTCCCTTTTCCACTTTCCCCCCTCCCCCTTCCATCTTCCCCCTTCCCCCTTCCATTGTCCCCCTTCCATTGTCCCCTTTCCGTCCTCCTCACCCGAAGGTCTTCCACTTAGTCATCAAGGTCCACAGCATCGCGCTCACCTGGCCATAGCCGATAGTGAGTCGCTTGTGTTACTCGGCCTGGATGTATTCGCAGTCGAGAGCAAAGTCGAGCCAGAGCTTCGTCTCTTCTGATTCACCTAGAGCGTCGTTGAGACTGCTCTTGAAGACCTTGGCATAGCGTCGCTTTGCAAATCCTTCAACGATATTGCCGCATACCCCGCGAGATGACCGTCGCATCTGATCCACGAGGGCATAGCGCTCCTCCTTCGGAAAGCGAGTCGTCAATCGAAACACCTCCATCGCCAATGTATAGGCCAAGTTGAAGGCGTCCAAATCCCGGTATGAGCGAATCTGCCTTCTTGTAGTCGCATCCTGAGAAATCCAACGCTCCCCTTCAAACTCCCACGTGTCACATCCGACCCACTTGCGCTTCGTCATCTCCCCCTTCCCCCTTCCATCATCCATCTTCCCCTTTCCTCCTTCCATCTTCCCCTTTCCAATCGGCGTAGTCTGCCACGACGAGGTGCCCCCCGTGATAGGGAATGCGGGCCGGCCGAGGCAACACTTCCTCCAGGTCAGATAGCAGGGTCAGCAGCGTCTCGCCATCAATCGTCTCCCAGGTCACATCCTGGAGGAAGACGGCCAACGTCCGGGCGCGCCGGATAGGCAGCCAGACACGGGTGATGAAAAAGTCGCTCGATACTCTCTCACCACTTGCCTTCAGCAGAAAGTACACGCTGGTCTTCACATCGCCCCGAAAGTCGGATATGAACAAGTCGTGAGGTGATCGGCGAGCAGTCGGGTCAAGTACGTCGTGAGCTTGGAAACGCAGCCCAGACCGCTCCAAATCGCGGAAGATTTCAACTTCGAAGGCATAGCCCTTGCAAAATGACTGCCACCAGTACAGACAGTACGCCATAAGGAGACGAGATTCGGGATAACGTTCGGGGTCATGCAAACCCATCTCAGTCAGGTCTCGGTAGATGTGCCGGGCGGCGGCCGCCCAAAGGGGGATGCTCCCTCGCCCGACGTCTTCCAGGTCGAGCAGTCCCTTGATGAAAGGTGTACCATAGCGCGCGTCTACCAGTTCCTCATAGACCTGGGCGAATGTGTAGGCCCGATCGTCTACCCGAACGACGACGGCGTGGCGCAGCAGGTTGAACGCCTCGATGACCAGCGGCCACTCAGAGCCGGATAGTTCACCAATGCGCTCCACGTAGCGCCGTACAGCGGTGCGATGATCAGCCGTCACATCTGGCGGAATGAAAATACGACGGATAACGCTCATAAGTCTGCTCGCAGATGTGCTGTTCTAACTCTCACCGTATTATAAGTAGATGAGAAATCCTTGCTCCCGGGTGGCGTCCCCGCCACCCGCACGGGGCGAGGACGCCCCTCTTGAGCGACTTTTCTCAAGTACTGATTATACCCCACCCCGCTCCAAAAATCAAAACGCTTCCCTATCACCCTTGATGGCCTCGGGGCGGGCGCCGAAGATGGAGAGCACGTTTAGTCTGTCAACGAATAAGAAACGAATCAACGAATCACGCCAGCCCCATCCGCTTATCCGTTCGCCATCCGCTGACAGACCCCCAGCTCCTGCTGGACGACAGTCCAGCAGCCACGCCCAGGGCGGGGACTGTCGTCCCCTTAGAGCCCAGGTTGTACCGCTCACGGGGGACGTCCCCGCCGCCCGCACGGGGCGAGATGCCCCGTGTCAAGACCTGACAGGTTTCCGAAAGCTACGATTCTCAGCCAGATTCGACCTGATCCTAGACACATTTGATCGAAAAGTGACTTGTCAAACCTGTCAGGTCTGGCCTTCTCTTCTGCCCCTCTCCCTCCACCCCTCTGTCAACGGATAAGAAACGAAGGGTCTCTGGGAGTTTGCGTGGGTGGTGTAACGGAGTCCCGAACTTGTTCGGGTTGTTCGCGTGTCACCCCCAACGAGTTGGGGAGTCCGACACCCTCGCCATGCGAAACCCCAAAGAGCCGAAACGCATCAGCGAATCACGCCAGCCCATCCGTTTATCCGTTAGTCATCCGTTGACAGAAACCCCTCACCTCCGCTCCCCCGCCCCCACTCTTTGTCATTGGTCATTGATCATTGCCCTGCTCCTCTGCCCCCTTGCTCCCTTGCTCACCTGTCTCCTGCACTGGGTCGCCAAAGGGTGGGTGCCGACCGACCATGCGGTCAGCCGCACGAATATTGATGACCCGGTCACGGTTTAATGCCAACGC